>WGBN01000359.1 GCA_015494245.1 Saprospiraceae bacterium
AGATGCGTATAAGAGACAGCCTCATAGACGGCCTCATGGCGCCAACGCCCCATGCCGCCGCCCTATGGGAGTTACAAATAAAACACTTTTTGGAAACACAAAACACACAGATCAAATCCATCTCCTCAGCCGAGCAATGGATGAACGCCTAAACAAAACGACAAATGAAGATTGGAATCATCAGAGAAGGGAAAATACCACCCGACACCCGTGTGCCACTCAATCCCACAGAATGCGCACAGATCATTTCCAAATACAAACTCGACCTCGTAGTCGAACCCTGCCCCACCCGCTGTTTCAGCGATGCGGAGTACATGCAAATGGGCATCCCCCTTTCTGCCAATCTCGAAGACAGAGACATCCTCCTCGGCGTCAAAGAAGTGCCCATCCGGCAGCTCATTCCGGAAAAGACTTATTTTTTCTTTTCCCACACCATGAAAAAACAACCTTACAACAGAGACCTGCTGCGGGCCATACTCGAAAAGCGCATACACCTCATAGATTACGAAGCCCTGACAGACGAAAACGGCCATCGCATCATCGCCTCCGGACGCTTCGCCGGCATGGTGGGCGCTCATAATGCGCTCTACACCTACGGAAGACGCACAGGAGCTTTTGAACTTGCACGACTCACAGACCTCCCTTCCTATGAAGTAGCCGTAAAGGAGCATTACCCCCGCCTGCAAATCCCTCCGGTAAAAATCGTTCTCACAGGCACGGGACGCGTGGCCAATGGCTCGGCCGAAGTGCTGAGAGATATGGGCATAGCAGAGGTGAGCAGTACGGAATTTCTCGAAAGAGACCGGTTCGACAGGCCCGTATTCACCCAGATATCCTCTCTGGAATACGTCAGACGAGCCGATGGCAAGCCCTTCCAAAAAGAAGATTTTTATCGAGAACCGGAAGCCTTCGTCAGCAATTTCGAACGCTACTACCGACAAAGCGACATCTTCATCAACGGCATTTTCTGGAAGAAAGGAGCCCCCGCCTTTTTTACGCTGGAAGAAATGAATACGCCCGATTTTCGCATCCGCGTCATAGCCGATGTAACCTGCGACATTGCACCCGAAGCTTCCATACCCGCAACCATCAAAGCCAGTACCATCGCTGACCCCATCTTCGGCTTTGATCCCCGCACGGGGCAGGAAACAGAACCCCACCAGGAACACGTCATTGACATGATGACCATCGACAACCTGCCCAACGAACTGGCACGGGATGCCTCCACAGCCTTCGGAGCACAATTCGTAGCACATGTCATGCCCGAGCTCTTAAAACCTCACAGCGACATGCTCGAACGCGCAACCATAGCCAAAGACGGCGCCCTCGGAAAACACTTCCAATACCTGGAGGATTATGTGAAAGGGAAATAATTGTTTGAGCGACCTAAGCCGCTCAAACAAGTACTCAGTCAACCTCAGGGGATCTTCCTCATCCGCAGGCTCTCCGGCGTAACCTCCAGGTACTCGTCCTCGCGGATGTATTCCAGGAATTCCTCCAGCGAAAACTGAATTTTCGGAGCAATGCGGGCCGCATCATCAGAGCCCGAAGCGCGCATGTTGGTGAGCTTTTTGCCTTTGATGAGATTGACCTCCAGGTCATTTTCACGGGTGTATTCTCCAACCACCTGCCCCTTGTAAATCTGATCTCCGGGCTCCACAAAGAAACTGCCGCGGTCTTGCAGGCGATCCAAAGCGTGAGCCAATACCTGGCCGTTTTCCATAGAGACCATAGCCCCCTTGATGCGGCCGTTGAGCTCGCCCTTCCAGGGTTTATAAGCCTTAAAGCGATGCGTCATAATGGCTTCCCCGGCCGAAGCCGTGAGAATGTTGGTGCGCAGACCAATCAGGCCCCGCGAAGGAATTTCAAACTCCAAATGCTGCAAATCGCCCTTGGGCTCCATGACCAACAGCTCTCCTTTGCGCTGCGTAACCAACTCGATAATCTTGCCGGAACTCGCCTCAGGTACATCTACTACCAAAATCTCATAAGGCTCCATCTTGCCCTCCTCCGTCTCCTGAATCAATACCTTCGGACGACCGACCTGAAACTCATAGCCCTCCCGGCGCATGGTCTCAATCAAAATGGAAAGGTGCAAGATGCCACGACCATAGACATTAAATTTGTCTTCGGTATCGGTCAATTCCACGCGCAGGGCCAGGTTCTTTTCGGTTTCTTTCAGCAGGCGCTCGCGCAAATGGCGGGAGGTGACGAACTTGCCTTCCTTGCCAAAAAAAGGCGAGTTGTTGATGGTAAACAGCATGCTCATGGTGGGCTCGTCCACCGAGATGCGCGGCAGGGCTTCGGGCGCCTCCAAATCTGCAATGGTATCTCCGATTTCAAAATCGTCCAAACCCGTAATGGCGCAAATATCTCCACTGCGCACTGCCGAAACGCGCGCCTTACCCAGGCCTTCAAACACGGAAATCTCCTTGATGCGCACCTTCTTCCGCTCCTCTTTCTTGCAGAGCAGATAGTCTTTGTTCTCCTCCAAATCTCCACGGTAAACCCTCCCTATGGCAATGCGACCGGTGAAAGGCGAAAAATCCATGGAAGTGATCTGCATCTGCAAAGGCCCCTCCCGATAAGGAGCTTCGGGTATGACCTCCAAAATGGCATCCAGCAAAGCACTGATGTCAGAAGTTTTCTCCTGCCAGTCGCGGCTCATCCAGCCGTATTTGGAAGAGCCGTAAATGGTTTCAAAATCCAGTTGCTCTTCCGTGGCATCCAGATTGCACATCAGGTCAAACACCGCTTCATGCACCTCCTCGGGCCGGCAGTTTTCCTTATCCACCTTATTGACCACCAGCAAGGGCTTCAGACCCAGTTCCAGCGCCTTCGACAAGACGAAGCGCGTCTGGGGCATGGGGCCTTCAAAAGCATCTACCAACAAGAGAACACCATCGGCCATCTTCAACACGCGTTCCACTTCGCCTCCAAAATCGGCGTGCCCGGGTGTGTCAATGATATTGATCTTCACCCCCTTGTAAACAACAGACACGTTTTTCGACAAAATGGTGATGCCGCGCTCGCGCTCCAGGTCGTTGTTGTCGAGTATCAACTCCCCCGCGTCCTTGCGCTTGTCGAGCACTTCGCAGTGATGGATGATCTTGTCAACGAGGGTGGTTTTGCCGTGATCTACGTGGGCAATGATGGCAATGTTTCGAATGGCTTGCATGAAAAAAATTTGTGGCACTCGGGCCGGATTCGTTCTAAAATGGCCGCAAAGGTACAAAGAAAAAGCCGATGCAGTGCATCGGCCTCTAAAAGTTTGGGCAAGACCTTGCAAACCATTGTTTGCACGGCCTCACCCAACCACAAACCACATTGGAGGAGGCACACTCCCCCTCCAATGCGCGCTCATCAGTGCAGAATCTTGCGATAAACGATTTCGCCTGCCCGCGTTTCAATCTGCAGGAAGTAGATGCCTTTCGGCAAATGCCCCAAATTCACGCGGCTGCCATCCAGGCTGACGAACTGCAGGCGACCCTGAGCGTCGTATATCCGTATGCGCTCTATTTCTACGCCTTGCGGCAAATCGAAGTACAACCAATCGGAAGTCGGATTGGGGAAGACTTTAATGCCATCTGCCGGGCTTGGCGTTTGCACGGAAGTGCTGATGTCTGTCTGTGCCGGCATTTTAAACAGAGGCACAGGGCTTTCATCGGCCCGCAGAGCATGCACATCGAGAATGCTGACCTGCATCTCTCCCTTGCCCAGGACATCGTCAATGATGCCTATGAAATTGGCCATGGCACCATAGCCCCCCACATCGTTGTGGTCAATGCGCGTGATGGCGATCTCCACCACGCCTTCCGCTGCCAGCGTGCGATCTATACTCAACACCTGCCCTCCGGCAGCCAGCCAGGAGTCATCAAAAGTAACATCAATGGAATTGGGCATGATCACCTGCGGGTCAAACTGCACCTTGAAGGACAAGCCGTAAATGGCATCAACCGGAATGTCTTCGGTGCCGAGCATGACCTCTGCCTCAAACGGGCCGTTGGGTATGGCCGGTGGCAGCGACAAATAGATGGGCGGATCGTTCTCCGTAGCCTCTTGTGCAGGTACCGGAATGGGCTCGGAATAGCTCAGACCGTAATTTTGCTCAATGGCCTGTACATCAGCCTCATTGATGATGCCATCTCCATTGCAATCGGCAAACTTGTAGTTCAAGGCGTCGGTTGCAAAGTTCTGCGGCCAGTCCAGCCCCACATGGGCCTCCCAGTCAATACCCTGCAAAGGACGCGCCGGCCCCTCTGCTCCATAGGCCAGACCGATGTTCAGCAAATCGTCGTAATTCGCTTCTCCATTGCGGTTGGCATCTCCGGGCCAAATCTCATCAAAGACCACACAAGAAGGCGCCTCGTAGTTTGTATCCTCACAACAATTGGGTACATCATTGATGCAAACCAAAACGTGCACCACGTTTGAGGCACCCTGCTCCAGACCATCAATGGTCAAAGGCAAGGCACTGAGCGGATAGAAGTCGTAGAAAGTGCCGTCTATGTACAGGTCAAAAAAATCATTGCCCGGATTCTGATAACCGAAGTCTATGGTCAGACTGTAGGTGCCATCGGCAGCGCAATCGCCCGGCGTAGCCGTCAAGTCAAAGATCGAACACTCCGCAGAGCAGTCCACCGGACCCAACTCCGTGTAATTGCTGCAATTGGGATCGGCCACATCGGTAATGACAAATTCATACACAGTAACGCCATCCCCCTCAAAAGGCCCCAGCGTAATGGGCAAATCGGCATAGTTGAACAAACCATAGTTCATACCATTGCCCACGACCTTAAACTGATCGCCCACATTGGCGTAATCGAAATTCAGGATGACCTCAAAAAATCCGTCTGCATCGCAAGGCGTATGCTCTGCCTCCACATTGAAAATATGGCACTCCACGCAATCGGGCAGCTCCAGTTCGATCAAGGTGCAGCAATCCGGAATGTCGTGATAACAAACCGTTATCGAAACCGGTGAAGGGAAACCACAGGGAACGGTAACCACCGTAGGCTCATTCGGCAGATTGTCAAAGGTGCCTACAAAAATGTCATTGAGATATACATCCACCGGACTGCTGAGTCCCGGACCGTTTTGGCCAACCAACACCAGCAAACCTTCATCGCCCTCACCAACCAACTCTGCATATACGGGCGGCCCCACACAGGGTTCATTGCAATCCACAGGGCCAAAATCGGCATCCTGGATGCAGTATGGGTCTTCCAAATCGCGCACTACAATGTGATAAACCGTAGTGCCGTCTCCGGCCAGCGGGCCGAGCGTCAAAGGCAGCTCATCGTAGCCGTAGATGCCCATGTTCTGACCATTGACAACTACCTTAAAGCCTCCGGCAGAGCCGTTTTGATGGGGGAAATCCAGGTCAAAGAGAAAATTGCCATCGCCATCGCATGGATAGGGTTCAACCACCAATTCGCCTATGTGGCAGGCCAGACAGGGCGTCATATCCACAGCTACGCTCACGCAACAGGAAGTGCCCTCAGCATCGCAGATGGTCAATTCGCCTTCCGGCAAATCGCTGCAGGGCAATTCGAGAATGACCGGCAGATCGGCATAAAAGAACATGCCTATAAACTCCCCGTTAAAATGCACTTCAAATTGATCCGAAAGCGGATTGACGGCTGTCAGATCCAGTTCGTAAACCAGAGATGCTCCATCGCTTTCGACATAGTCGAGTGCGACCTGATACAAAACGCAATCATTTCCGCAATCCACAGGCCCAAAGCTTCCGACCAACTTGCAGGCGGGGTCTTCCGTATCCCGAATGAGAATGGGATAAACCGTAGTGGAATCGCCGAGGAACGGCCCAATGGTTACGGGCAAATCGGCATAGCTGTAAGGTCCATAAATCTGGCCATCCGCCTTGATTTTAAAATGACCACCCTGGCCATCGTGCTGGAAATCCACATCCAACATGAAAAGTCCGTTTTCACAGGGCCCCGGCTCCACGACCAGATCGTGCAAATCGCAGGGCAGGCAGGCAGACATATCCACAGCTACCGAAGCACAGCAATCCGGCAGATCGTTCATGCAGACGGTTATTTCGCCTTCCGGCAAATCCCCGCAGGGCAAAACGACCTGCAACGGCAAATCTTCCAGGCTAAAGAAGCCCAAAAACTCGCCATTGTAGAAAAGGTCAAAATGGTCCTGATCGGTGTTTTCGACAGAAAAGTCAATTTGATACAGCAAACCGTCATCCACAGGCTCTATAAAATCGGCCACCAAATCGCCAATGACACAAGGCGGAGCCGTAACCGTACAAATGTTGTCCAAACCGAGTTCCTGACCGCCAATGGTCAGGGTTTCAACAGGGCCTAAGATGGTGATGTAGCCGCTGATGTCGCTGTCGTCAGGCGCCGGCGTCAGGTGAATGTTGAAGCCGGGGATGTCTTGCAGCAGCAATTCGTGGAAGTCGTTCAGTACGAACAATTCGCCGCCGTTAATGGCAAAGTTCTCTTCGCCACCTCCATCTACAAAGCCGAAGGAAACCGCCACAACGGGCTGTGCCAGGCCCGTAAAATCAAAGACCATGTTGATGTTGCTGACGAAGGCATAATTTCCCGTAAGGGGATTTCCCGGAGGGCCAAAACTGCCATCGTCAATGGTGGCATTGAGGAAGGCTTTGTCGCCATTGAAATACATGAAACTATCCACACTTACACTCACATCGTCTTCCACAAAAGCTATATCGCCGGCTTGCATGCCGGAAGCTGTGCCATAGATGGTGCCGACTTCCAGCTCTTCCATCTCGACGCACTGGCCGGCACAATCTACCTCTCCGAATTCTACCGAATCACCGCAATCGGGGAATTCCACATCCTGAACGGCAAATTCGAAGAAAGTGCTTCCATCTCCGCTCAGCGGGCCAATGATTACCGGCAGTTCATCATAGGAATAAGTGCCGTAGTCCATGCCATTGCCATGCACGCTAAAACCAAAGTTGCTGGTATTCTCGTGGTCAAAGGAAAGTGCCACAAAGAATTGACCATCTGCCTGGCAAGGCAACTGCTGTACCTCGAGGTTTGAAATGCTGCAAACGGGTGCCACATTATCGAGGTACAAACAGAGGTTGTCAAAGGCCAGTTCCTGACCGCCCAGCACGAAAGTTTCTATGGGAGCCCCATACACAAAGAGGAAACCGATTTCGTCAGCTGTATTCGGCAGGAGGACGACCTGTACATTGGGCAACAAATTGGGTAGTTCCGTAAAGCTCTCAAACTGAATGAGGTCTCCTCCGTTGATGGAGATGTTGTTGACCCCTCCGAAATAAGCAAAGCCTATGCGCAAGGCAGCAACGGGATGGGGCAAATTCGTAAAGTCAAAGCCCACATTGATGTTTGAGGCCAGACCGGAAATCCCATTGATGGGTGCCAGCGGCTGAGAAACGGGCACCTGGTCAAAAAGTACATTGCCAAACACATCCGGCCCGCTGGGCAAAATCAATCCATGTACGCTCATCAAAACGCCCTCTGCATCATAGACCACATCTCCGGGCGCATTTCCATTGGATGAACCCCAGAGCGTCCCCGGCTCTATGTCTTCAAAATCGAGGCAAAGGTCCGAGCAATCAACAGGGTCTATAACCGTAAAGTCATGGCAATCGGCATTGGCCACGTCCTGAACCACCACTTCTACCGGCAAAGCGCCAAAGCCGGGAATAGGCCCTACTGTTACGGGCAAATCTGCATAGTCAAAAGGCCCATAGGGCTCGCCATCCACATGAACGACAAAGCCTTCGGGACCTACATTGCCGTAATCAA
>WGBN01000360.1 GCA_015494245.1 Saprospiraceae bacterium
CTTTTGCGCTGCATGGAGCGGTATTCACTCACCCAGGCCTCGGCCGTAATGCCCCCCAGCGGGTTCCCCTGCTCGCGGTCGAACACGAAAAAATCAGATTTGCCGGAAGGCAGATTCCGCTGCCAAATGCCCAGTTGAGAATACGTCAAAATCGCATAGCCCGTCTCCGCCTCTGTGCCAAAAGCCTCCTCATCAGAAGCCATCAGCAGGTATTGGCCGGCCGGACGGGCAGGCAAGGCCACCTCCAGACTGTGGCTGTGCAAATCGTCCTGAGGCGGCAGGTTCACGCTTTGATTCCAGATGGGCTCCAAGCCGTTCAGATAAGTGATGACTCCTTGATTGCCCTCCTTATTGCGAATGGCTTGCAGCTTTTTCCCGATATTCTCATCATAGGGCAACATTTTGAGCCAGGCTTGTTTTGTATTGCGGAATTGCAGCAGAGCCGGGGCCGGTTTTTGTGGCAGGCAGATGCGCTCTGTCTTCAAGCTGAGGGAAGTCTGCAGCAAAGAGCTTTTGAGGCTGGCGCAGCGCGAGCGCCCGGGTTCGCTGAGTCCGTCCGGATCTTTGGGCAAGCGGAGGCCTTCTTCGCAAATTTCCAGAGCTTTTTTCCAGTGGTAGCGGTAGGTTTCGTCGGCCATGCCGGCGGTATATTTTTGGCCTTTGTCGTAATACCAGGCTGCAAGGTCTGCCAGGATGTCGGTTTTCAGAGGGCTTTCGCCAAATGTAGTCCGGAGCTTTTGCAGGGCCTCTGTGTAGAGCTGATCCTTATCCGGCTGCGAGCCGTTTTCATAGACGAATTTCAGGCGTTTGCGGTCGGCGTCTAAGAGCGCATCGGCGCCGTGGGTGATTTCCTGCCGGGCCATGCGAAAGCGCAGCAGTTCCTGGAAGAGCACGAGCGCGCGATACTTGTAAGATACCGTATCGCGGGTATTGATTTTCCACTGCACGAATTCCTCTGCCGGAGCGAAGGCTTTGGGGTCTTCGATGTAAAAGGCGTAGGAAGGGCGGTTCAGATAGGACTGCTCGTTGGCAAAGTGGTCGAGTGCGCGATGGGCCAGGAAGTCGTAGAGCGTCGGGCGCAGGCCCTTGTTGTACCTACCGGGTAAAGTAAGCGCATCAAAGGTTTCTATGGCTACCTCGCGGATGCGTTCATCCGAAACGGATTGCAGATAAAGTGCATTGCTGCGGCGCTCGAATTCCTCGCCGGGCCAGGTAGCGGGGTCCTCACCGACCTCCGCCATGTCCGTGCGGTTTTGGAGCTCCCAGCGATGGTCGCGCAGGTAGTTGGCGTAGCGCTCGGCCAGCATGGATTGCATCAACGGCTTGGCGGGGAAAGGCGCCCGCTCCATTTCCCGACGGAAGAGTTCCAGGGCCATGACCGGTGCATTGCCTTCATCGCTGAGGTATTGGAGATACTTGCAGCGATAAACAGTCGTCTTGACGATTTGGGGAGCGTTCTTTTCGTTTTTCGCCTTTTCGGCCAGCTCTTCCACCAGCGTTTGAGCTGACTGGTAGAGCTGCTGTTGTTCGAGGGAGTCTATCTTTTTCCAAACTTCCTCATAGGTGGAATAATTCATCTTGGTAAGTTGGTTTTCTACAGGGGGTTGGGTTTTCTTTCCACAAGCCAGGATGAGCAGAGGCAGGAGGAAAGCGGCGATCAGGTAGCGGGTCATATTGGTCGGTTTATTTTGCAGGAAAGTTAAGCATTCCTTCTCAAGGATGCAAATGCCATGACAAAGGCCCGTCTGCAAGGGTATATTAACAAATACGTAACGCTTTGCAATGAGTGGCTGGTATGATTGGGGGGTCATTCCTTTTTCAAGCGGGCAGGCATGCTGCGCAGGTTGAAATCTGCAGGCCGGAAGCCTCCCTTTTCCACTTCTTCCCAGGAAAGCGGAGCGGAGACTCTGGCATCGGGATAGGCGCGCAGGGTGTAAGGCGCTGCTGTGTTTTTGCCGAGGCTGTTTTGCGCATAGTCCACCAGCACGCGCTTTTGGCTGTGGGTTTTGTGGTCGGAGCCGGGTTCTGCAAGCAGCTTCGGGTGAGCGGCTGCGAGTTCCCGTCCGATTTCTTTGACCCAATGGCGCACCTCCTCAAAGGTCTGCTTGCGCGGCAAAGGCACATAGAGGTGCATGCCCGTGCCCCCCGATGTCTTGGGCAGGGCTTGATAACCGTCTTTTTCAATTCTTTCGCGCAGCAGTAAACTCACCTCCAGCAATTGCTCAAAAGGCGTCTCCGCCGAAGCATCCAGGTCAAAAATGGCCTGATCGGGATGCTCAAAGTCATCTGCCGTGCAGGCCCAGAGATGCCATTCCAGAGCGCCACGCGCCACCAGCCACAGCAGCGTATAGAGCTCGTCCACCAACAACAGCTGAATGGTCTTTTCCCTGCTCAGCTCGCGATACGGCACGGTCCTCGCCAGCGGGGGCAAATCCCCGCTTACATCTCTTCGGTAAAAGGAAAATCCGTGAATGCCCCGGGGATAGACGTGCAGCGTTACGGGCCGGTTCTTCAGATAAGGCCGCATATAAGGCCACACCTGCTCGTAATAATCCACCACCTCCTTCTTGGTGATGCCTGCTTCCGGAAAATACACTCGCCCGGGGTGTGATATCTCCAGCTTGCGACCGGCAATGATTTTTTGTAAAGTTTTTGCGGGCATTGATTCGATTTAGTCAATAACCAAACCTCCGTATATCCACCTCTCTATCCACAGCTTTACCCGACAGCAGCAAATCTGCCATTTGTGTGGCACACCAGGGCGCCAGGGAAGAGCCCTTTGTCCCCAGTCCATTGAGGATATAGAGGCGCTCTTGCTCCGGATGGCGCCCCAAAAGCGGCCGCCGGTCTTTGACTGTCGGGCGGACGGCAGCAAAGACGCCTTTGGTTTTATAAGGCTTTCGCCAAATGCTTTCAGCCCGTGTGCGCAGGGCTTTGACGCGCTCCGGCTGAGGCTGTTCGTCCACAAAATCCCAGACGTAATCGGAGCCGCACCAAACCGTTTCTGTATCGAGCGGCACGAAGTAAAGTTCATCCTTGTACATATACCGCTGTTCGTACATGCCCGACTCCATCTGTAAATGTAACACATGCCCCTTGGCGGGGTTTAGTGGCAGATGCCCAAACCAGGGATTTTCCCGCATGGCATAGCCCTCGCAAAAGACGACAGCCGAGGCGCTGTGCTCTTTGTACGAAACCCCCTCTGCCCGTATCTGCAAAGCCCCGTAGTCGAAATTTTCCCTCACAAAGGGCGTACACTTCCGCACGGCATCTAACAGGCGGGGTATGTCCAGGCGCGCAGCGCCACGGATACAACCATAGGCAGGAGCAGCGCGAAAAAGGCCCGGCTCCGGCGGTTCGCTTTGTATGGGCGCCAGCAAATGCGCATAGGCTTCATCTCCGAGGCGCATAGACCATTGATTGCGCAGATTCATGGATTCCCCTTCCGCAGAAGAAGCAGGCGGGAAGGCTCTGAATATGCGATGGGGCTGGAACAAGTCCACCTGCAGGTCCCTTTCCATTTGCCGGTAAGTGTTTTTGGCGAAAGCCAAAAACTCTTCAAAGCGCCAGGATTTCACCAGCCGCTTGCCCGTAACGGGATTGATGATGCCCGCAGCCAGCCTGGAGCAACTCATCGGGGGCTCCGCATCAAAGACCAGCACCCTGCTGCCCCGCTGCTGCAAGACCCAGGCGAGCACACTTCCGGCCAGGCCACCCCCGACGATGAAAAAATCCGCTTTCATGGCTGCAGCAAGCTATCTCGCAATTTACGGGGCAAGCCCTTGACGACCAGTTCGTAAGAATGGCGAATGAGCTCCTCCAACAAGTCCTCCGGCAGCAGGCCCTCGAAGACGACGGTATTCCAGTGTTTCTTATTCATGTGATAGCCCGGCAATACGTCTTCGGGCCATTGCATGCGCAGGCGCAGGGCTTCCTCCGGCTCGCATTTCAGATTGACGCGCAGAGGGACGGAGTCAAGAGAAGCCAGGGCATACATCTTTCCCCCCACCTTAAAAACCAAGGTGGTTTCATCAAAGGGAAAGGACTCCGTAGTGCCCGGCAGCTCGAGGCAAAAGTTGCGAAAGGACTCAATATTCATGGCTTAAAGGTAAGGCAAGATTCCCGAAAAAGCATTAACTTTGCAACTCGAAAAGCGCTGAACGCGTGGAGTTTACCTTCACCTCTTTTCCAGGCCCCGTAGTTCAAGGGATAGAATAGGAGTTTCCTAAACTCTAGATCCAGGTTCGAGTCCTGGCGGGGCTACTATGAATGTGGACGCTTCGCGTCTAATGTGGGGCCTGCGGCCCTAATGTGGCGCGCAAGCGCTCTAATGTGATTTTACGCTCGCTTCGCATCGCGTAATCGTACCTAATGGGTTACGCGATGCGAAGCCAGCGTTAAATCACATTAGAGGCCGCAGGCCCCACATTAGACGCGAAGCGTCCACATTAGAGCCGAAGGCTCCACATTAAATCTCCCTCCACACCTCATGCTCCTCAACCTCTACAAAAACTCCTATTCCGGCCTATCCCGCGAGGTATGGATTCTCGCTCTGGTCATGCTGGTCAACAGGACGGGGGCTATGTTGATGCCTTTTCTGACCATCATCATGACGGAGGGGCGGGGTTTCAGCTTGAAGGAAGCCGGTTTTATGATGAGCGCTTTTGGGCTGGGTTCCATCCTCGGCTCCTGGTTAGGCGGCAAGCTAACAGACCGCATAGGTTTTTACGCGGTACAGACCTGGTCGCTGGTTTTGACGAGTGCAATGTTTGCATCATTGGCATTTGCCAATAGCCTGATAATCTTGACTTTAGGAATGTTTGCCTTGAGCGCTATTGCAGACTCTTTTCGTCCTGCCAACCAGGCGGCCATCGTCATTTACAGCAAGCCGAAGAACCTCACCCGCTCTTTCGGTTTACAGCGGCTGGCCTTTAATTTGGGCTATGCAGTGGGCCCTACTTTGGGCGGTTTGATGATTGTGCGCTTTGGCTACAACTCCATCTTTTTCATGAGCGCCCTGGGGTACTTCATCTCGGTCATCCTGCTCAAAATCTTGCTGCCCAAGCCCAGGGAAGAAGACTTGCCGCAGCGGGCCGGAAAAAAAGAGAAGCAAGACAAGGCTGCAAGCAGCCCCTGGCAGGACAAATCTTATTTGCGCTTTTTATTTTTCTCCCTCCTCGCTGCCACGGGCTTTTTTCAGCTCATCTCTGCCATTCCCGCTTTTTGGAAGATGGAGCAATCCTTTTCGGAATTTCAAATCGGCCTCTTCATGGGCCTCAACGGTCTGATCATTGCCCTTATGGAAATGCCCTTGCTATACCTGATTGAGTACAAGGCCTCCAAGCGCAGTTTCATGACGGGAGGTGCCCTCTTGTTTGCCCTTTCCTACATCACGCTCATTGCGGGCTTCTCCCCTGCTGCAGCCGCCATCCTCTACATCAGCCTGATCAGCATAGGGGAAATGTTTTTCATGCCCTTTGCCTCTTCTTACATCGGCAAGCGGGCCCCCAAAAATGCCCTGGGTCAATACATGGGACTCTACGCCATGAGCTGGGGCATTGCCATCGTGCTGGCTCCTACCGGCGGCCTCTACCTCGCCGAGCAGTGGGGATTTGAAAGGCTGTGGTACACCAGCGCCGCCGTCTGCGCCCTGGCAGCACTGGGCGTGTGGGAGAATGTGGAACGTGACGAACGTGGCGGGCGTGACAGACGTGACAAACGTGACAAACGTGACGCGTGATGATCGGAGGGGATTCTCCCCGATTTTCCCGATTCTACCCATTCCATCCACAGATTACAC
>WGBN01000361.1 GCA_015494245.1 Saprospiraceae bacterium
GACAAAGACTCCTCTTCCACATCAAAGCCTTTGGCTTCTATAATTTTGTCGAGATGCCGGTGCAAAGCCCGCTCCAGCCCCAAGTCTTTATAGCCCAGACTACTGAAAGGAATATGCAGAACGGGATTGGTCTTCTCCCAGTCCCAGTGCTCTTCAATCCAAAGGCCCTCAAACAACTCCTTATTGCCCTCAAACAGCTCCTTAAACGTACTCACCAGCAAAGACTTGCCAAAGCGGCGGGGGCGGGAGAGAAAGTAATATTTCCCGCCGGTAGCGAGCTCATAAACCTGTCGGGTTTTGTCCACATAGAGGAATCCTCCTCTGCGGAGCTCGGAAAAACTTTGTATGCCTACGGGGAGTTTTTGCATAGAGCAAAGATAGCAAAGATATAGGGAATGCGGGATGGCCTGCTGCCGGCAGCAAACCATCCTACATTCTCCAAAAAACCCTACATTTGGGGGCACTTATCTCAACACAAAACTGCTTATCATGGGATTTCGGAGCCTTTTAGCCTTTCTTGCATGCATGTTTTTTTCTCTATCGCTTTGGGGGCAGCAGTTAGACATGTCGCTGTTTCACAATCTGGAGCCTCGCAGCATAGGGCCTGCCGGCATGAGCGGGCGCGTAACGGCTATAGACGTTTGTCAAAAAGAACCGGATATCCTTTATGTGGGAACGGCTTCGGGGGGCTTGTGGCGCTCTGAGGGTGGAGGCGTGAGTTGGACACCTCTGTTCGACAGCGTGGATGTGCTTTCCATAGGCGCTGTGGCAGTGCAGCAGGACAATCCTGACGTCATCTGGGTGGGGACGGGTGAAGGCAATCCCCGCAACAGCATGAGCAGTGGTGCCGGTGTTTACAAAAGCATAGACGGCGGGCGCAGTTGGCAATACATGGGGCTGGAAAAAACCCGCAACATCCACCGCATCATCATCCATCCCCGCAATCCCGATATCGTCTTGGTTGCTGCTCTGGGTACGGCCTGGGGAGATACCTATGAGCGCGGAGTTTATCGCACTACCGATGGCGGCAAACATTGGGAGAAGGTGCTCTTCGTAAATCCCCGTACCGGAGCGGCCGATATGGATATGGACCCCGAAAATCCCGATAAGATATTCGTCAACATGTGGGAGTACCGCCGCTGGCCCTGGTTCTTTGAGTCGGGCGGTGAGGGTTCGGGCTTGTACGTGTCTTTGGATGCCGGCAAGACCTGGACGAAACGCACGCACAAAGACGGTTTGCCGGAAGGCGAATTGGGAAAAATAGGCATCGCCATAGCGCCCTCCAATCCAAAAATCGTCTATGCCCTGGTAGAAGCCAAAAAGACTGCCCTTTATCGCTCCGAAGACGGGGGCTTTACCTGGACAAAGCGCGCCGACAAAAACATCGGCGACCGCCCCTTTTACTATGCCGACATTGCTGTGGACCCCCAAAATGAAAACAGACTCTACAACATCTATTCCAATGTCAGCGTCAGTGAAGACGGAGGCAAGACCTTTAAAACCCTGCTGGGATGGGACAACATCCACGGCGATCACCACTATTGGTGGATACATCCCTCTGATCCGGATTTCATCATAGATGGCAACGACGGCGGAATGGCCATTTCGCGAGATCGGGGCAAGAGCTGGCGTTTTGTGGAAAACCTGCCGGTGGGGCAGTTTTATCACATTACTGTGGATTTGGATACGCCCTACAACATCTATGGCGGTATGCAGGACAATGGTACCTGGAAAGGGCCCTCGCAAGTCTGGCAGGTGGGAGGCATACGCAATGCTTATTGGCAGGAAATCGGCTTTGGCGATGGCTTCGATGTGGTCGTTAGCAAGGAAAATCCCCGTTATGCCTGGTTGATGTGGCAGGGAGGCAGCGTCTTCCGCACAGACTTGGAGACGGGCGCCAAAGAGTGGGTAAAGCCCTACCTCAAAGGCAAGGTGCGCCTGCGCTTTAACTGGAATGCCGCTATCGCCCAAAGTCCGGTGGAGCCCAACACGCTCTTCTTTGGCAGCCAGTTCCTGCACAAAAGTACCGATGGCGGGCGCAGTTGGCAGATTATTTCTCCCGACCTGACGACCAACGACCCCACCAAACTGCGTCAAAAGGAAAGCGGCGGCCTGACCTACGACGTTACGGGAGCCGAAAACTACTGCACCATCACGACGATATCTCCTTCGCCCCGTACCCGCGAAATCATCTGGGTGGGTACAGACGACGGCCATGTGCAGCTAACCCAGGATGCAGGCCGGACATGGACTAAAGTCTCTGACAACATCCCCGATTTGCCGAAAGGCGCATGGATCACTCAGGTACATGCCAGCCGTTACAAATCGGGAGAGGCCTATGTGGTGGCCAACAACTACCGCCAAAACGACTGGGCGCCTTACCTCTATCGCACCCGCAATTTTGGCAAAAGCTGGGAACGCCTCGCCTGGCCGGGCGTTATAGACGGGTATTGCCTTTCTTTTGCCCAGGACCGCTATGAGCCGCGGCTGCTCTTCCTCGGTACGGAGCATGGCCTGTATTTCAGCATAGACGAGGGTCAGACCTGGACAAAATGGACCCTGGGCTACCCTTCTGTCTCCACCATGGATATGGTCTTGCACCCGCGCGAGCAGGATTTGGTCATTGGCACTTTTGGGCGGGCCGTGTATGTCTTCGACGACATTCGCTATTTGCGAGGACTGGCACAACTGGGCACTTCGCTCTTGCGCAAACCGCTGTTTGTCTATCCCTGCTCGGATGCTTACCTGGCCCACTACAAACAAGGGGCAGGTACCCGCTTTACAGGCAATGCCTACTTCCGGGGTGATAACAAACCCTATGGGGCGCTCATCACTTTCTCCATCGCCGACATCCTCAACAAAGACAAAGATGGCAAACCCCTTGAGGCGGATAGCATAGATGTAGTGGTGCTCGACCAGGGAGGCAGGGAAGTGCGTCACATGCGCATCACCGCAAAAAAAGGGCTGAATCGCTTTTCGTGGAATCTGCGAGCCGATGGTTTTCGCTTCCCGGGCAGCCCGCGGCCCAGGCCCGGCGCCAAGCCGCGGACGGGTCACTTCGTCCCTCCAGGGGAGTACACGGTGAAGCTCAAGTACGGCAAGTTTGAGGATTTCGTCAAGGTACAAGTGCATCCCGACCCACGTATGGAAATTGACGAGGAAGGCGTCGTGGCCCTGTACAGCTATCAGGATGAATTCGGGCAGTATGTCGAGGCTCTGGCAGAGGCCATCAATCAGCTGGACGATGCCAAAAAATACCTGAAGACTTCCATGAAACTGGTCAATGAGCAAGTGGACGACAAGAAAACCAAAGAAAAAATGCAGGACCTGGCCAAGGGTTTGCGCAAGCAGATCAAAGACCTGAGAGAAAAGGTCTTCCCGCCCGAAGACATCCAGGGCATTTATCGCGACCCCGATTTGCTCATCAGTGAAGTTTACGAAGCCAATACCTACTTCAACCCCGCCGGAGAGCCCAATCCCGCTACGAGCGGCCCCTCACCTACCCTCGTAGAACGGGTGGAAGCCACCAAAGTGCGCATACGCAGCTTCCTCGAAGAAGTCAACGGCTTTTTCGCCAATGACTGGGCACAATTTGAGGAGGCTTTCAATGCCCTGGAGCTCCGCCCGACAGGTGCTTTTGAGCCGATTCATGTGGGGGGAGAGTGAGTTCGGTTGTCGGTTGTGTTTGGTTTATTGTTTGTCGTGTGCCGTTGAGCGTTTAGTGTTTAGCGTTTAGCGTTTAGCGTTTACCCATGCCAAAACAAAAAATCTGTGAAATCCTGTAATCTGTGTAATCTGTGATTCTGACAAAGAGCGTGATGGACGTAACGAACGTAACTTGATAGAACCTGCCTGCCGGTGTCCCGGCAGCAGGCAGGCCCACATTAGGCGCGAAGCGTCCACATTTCCCACTCTCCATTCTCCATTAATTCCCTATCTTTACCCCATGCAAAAACTACCCGTAGGCATTAATTTCTCTTCCGAAAAACGGGAAATTGACGACATGCCCGTCAAAACATGTTGAGCCGTTTCAACTTAACCCACTACTATGAAAAAGACGACTTTTGCGTTTTTGTTGTTCTGTTTGTTTCACCTGGCTGCTTTTTCCCAGGAGACCTTCCCTTACAACGGCGTTTCTGAGCCTCGTGACGGTCTTTATGCCTTCACCAATGCCACCATTTACGTCAGTTATGACCAAAAGCTGGAAGATGCCACCCTCATCATTCGCAAGGGCAAGGTGCTGAATGTGGGCCAGGGCATTGCCATCCCCGACGATGCCGTCATCATAGATGCCAAGGGTTATGTCATTTACCCCTCCTTTATAGACCTGTACTCGGATTACGGCCTGCCCGAGCCGCCCCGCAAAGCTTCCGGAGGCCGTTGGCCGGGGACGCCACAGATGGAGAGCAGCCGTAAAGGCGCCTTCGCCTGGAACGAAGCCCTGAAAACGGACTACCACGCTGCCGAGCATTTTTCTTCAGATACCAAGAA
>WGBN01000362.1 GCA_015494245.1 Saprospiraceae bacterium
ACCCCCACGCCTTGCGGCACCAGATCCTAAATCTGGCGCGTCTGCCAATTCCGCCACACCCGCAGGGTTTTTGCTTTCGGGCTGCAAAGATAGGGATAAAAATAAAAGAGGAGGCGCTACGCGCCTCCTCTTTTATTTAAAACTTAACAACCCGTATCAAAGGCACTCGTTCATCCTCAAACTTGAGGAAGTAAGGGCCTGCAGGCAGCGTCCGCAGGGAAATCTCTCCGCGCAAAACCTCGCCATACCGGCCCAGAGAGCCATGACCCACAACCCTGCCATCGGCAGACAGAATCTTCAGCCGCGTCCACATCAGACCGTGCAGACCCCGAATGCGGATGTCCACAAAATCCGGTGTGGGGTTGGGATACAGCTTGATGTCCAGCCCATAGACAGCCGAAGTCGTCGAGCTGCCCACATCCACAAAGACCTCCATGCTGCCCTGGCAGCCATTGGGCCCCTGCACCACAATCTGATAGGTACCCGTCGAAAGCCCCTCAAATATCGAATAGGGGTAAAAGGTCTGTCCGCCATCTATGCTGAATTGGGCGGGAATACCTATGCCCGAGGCCTGAATTTCAATGACCCCATCCATAGCGCCGGCGCCACTCTCATCGGTAACCTCCACCAAAATACTCACCTGGCACTGGGGCAGTTCTATGGTCTCGGCATAGCCGCAGCCGTTGGCATCTGTTACCACCAAATCATAGCTGCCGGCGGGCAGGTCTTCAAACAGATTGTCGCTTTGAAAACTCATGCCGCCATCTATGCTGTACATAAAAGGCCCTGCGCCGGAAGTCGGCTCGATGAGTATGGCCCCGTCTTCTGCCCCCGCCTCGCTCTCACTGGTCAGCGAAATGTTGACATCTACCGAACAGCCAAAAGAAGTGCAAAAGTCGTTTTCCTCAGCATCTCCAAAAGAAGGATTGATGATGGAGGCCAAAACGTTCCCCTCTGCATCCGTAATGGTGTAGTAGCCTTCCACGCCCCCATAGGCAATGCCATCGCCATAGCTGTCGTAAATAACAAAGGTAAAGCAGGCATTTGCCGGAAGGCACCAACTGTGGAAATACGAAGTCTGCTGCCCCTCATAAGGCCCACCGGAATACAGCACATTCCCCGTTTCGTCAAACAACTTCCAGGTCGTCTCAGTCGGATAATCATCCGTGTGCAGCTCGAGTACAATTTCGCCACCCGAAGTGATGGCCTGCACATCCCGCGAAAACTCATCGTTGGCGGGCACTTCATCGCTCATGCCGTTGGGCAATTCGGTGTACAAGCTGATGGTGTTGTTGCCCTCCTGCAAGGGAGCAAAGGCGAGAGGGACCCCCACCGTCTCACCAAAGGCCAGATCGCCCGTCCACTCGTACAACTGGGGTGCACCGCCATTGACCGACCAATAGATATTCACGCTGGTCAATGGCTCCGTGCCAAAATTTTTGAGCTCTGCAAAAGCCTCTACCACCGTATCGCAAACGGGGTCGGTAAGTTCCAACACATCCACGATACCGGCATCAAAACGGGGCAGGTGGCGTATCGTCCTGTGCAGGGTGTCGTTGAAAGGCGCTTCATCTCCATCCAAAACGGTAAAAAAAGAAAATTCGTAATCGCCAATGACCGACATGTCCACGCTCGGCGCAAAGGTGTGCTCATATACGCTGTCGGGAGCCAGGGTATAGTTGACGTCTTCTATTACGGGAGGCTCGTTTTCAAACTGAAATCCCACTTGAAAAACCGTCTGTGTATCAATTCCAAAATTGCGCACCTGAATGCTTACCGGCTCCTGATCGCTGAGCAGAGAGGCATCTACGGGCGCAAGTACCTTGTAAGGCCCTATGTCGTTGGTGTCGCGCTGAAGGCGGAAGGAGGTGATGTTCGTACCCCACAAGTTGTTTTCCTTGGCATATTCACCGAAATACCAAAAAGTCTGGTCATTCAAGGGGTCTAAGACCATAGCCGTATAATCTCCCCAACGGTTTTCGTAATAGGGGCTCTGGCCGGTAGCTGCCTCAAATTCATCCACCGTCATTTCTCCGGGCAAATCGGAATAACGGCGGCCCGTGATGCGCGTAGCCACATGCGTATCCTCGCCACTGACGGAATACCCCAGAGCGATATTCCCCTCGCCATCCATAGCCAAAGAGCCCATGATTCTGTGTTCGCCATCATCTGTGGCTACGGTGCCCTCCTGGAAGACATCCCATGCCTGGCCGGGCGAGCGCCTCAACTCCATCCAGCGGGCTCCCGCATCCTCATTGCCCGTAGCATCCACGAGAAAATTAAACAGCAAAGTTTCATAATCTCCAAAATTGCGATACTGCACTCTAAACATCACAATGCCGGCAACACCTTCTATGGGGGCTCCGGTTCCGGGCACACAACTAAAAAAGAAGTTAAACTGGCAGGGATCGCTGTCAAAAGCTGCGGGTTCAACCAAAGCCGATGCCAATTGGGTGTTGTCGGGTTCGTTCCAGTCTATGTCGAGCGTCCACAGTTCTATGACGTCTTGGGGATAGTTTCCCCAGGCGTCATCCACCATGCGAACGACTATGGGCAGGGCATCGGCCGGAGGGGGCGTATTGCCGTCCCAATCAGCAGGTGTAGCCGTGGGGATACCCGAGCTCATGAAGATATTCGGCAAGACGAGGCGCTGCACGGGCGGGTCCGGCATGGTTGCGAGGAAATCATCCCGTTTCAGGACGTAAATGGCAGCTTCGGCTTCATTGGTCGTAATCACGTAGGTGTCCGACCAAATGCCCAATTTGGGATAATCCGGAAGGTTGGGCGCAGGAATTTCATAGGCAGTCCAACTGCCAAGCGGATCGTCCTCTTCAGAAACGGCAAAGGCCAGGCTGCTGAAAGAATCGCCTATTTCCACCAACAACCAACGCGCTGCCTCGCGATCATAGGCAATAACCGGATCGCCTATGGTCGAAATGCCGAGACTGCTCCAAATGGTAGTCGTGGCAATGGGGTCCGAAAGCGCCTCGCCGGTCTCTTTGTCAAAGACCTGCAACCAGGTGGCATTCACCACCTCCACCACGTGAAAGGCCCCCACCTCCCCGTTGATGTCCGGCGGGTAAACGCCTTGCGCGACGTTCTCATCCATGGCCTCAAAATTCAAAAGAGGCTCCAGCATGATGCCGTTGTTGCTCTTTAAAGTATTGGGCTTAAACAAGGGGTCTTTGCCTTTCGGCAAACCCTCTACGGCCGGAGCACTTATCAAATCGTCTCCACCGAAATTCTGCACTTCGCGCTCGCGACGCTTTTTGCTCTGCTCGCGCTTAAGAGGGTCCATCGCCGCACGCTTCACCATTTCCCGTAAGGGCAAAGTCTTTCCCAAATAACGGGCATGAGTCTGCTCTGCCTTCGCAGCAACAACTTCCGAAGATACCTGCGCGCTCACAGAAACGGAAAAAAATAAGCACAAAATCATCGCGTAAAAGCAAGTATATCTTTTCATATAGCAAGTGGATTGGTTACAAAAAATAATTCTTCCTCCAAAAAATCGCTTGCAAAATAGGGGGTTTTCCACAAATTTTGTACCTTTACAGAATGAGAATGAGCTATATGTAAGCCGCCTTACAAAAGAAATGAAAAATAGCTTGCAAAAAACCAAGACTCAAACCATGCCTCCTAATCTCCGCAAATCGCTGTTCTGGGATGTACGCTATGAAGATATAAACTTCGAAAAGCACGCCCGCTTTGTCATTGCAAGAGTATTGAGCAGAGGCAATCTCAACGACTGGAAGGCCTTGCTAAATCACTACGGAGAAGAACGTATAAAACGCGAGGTCGTCCGCATCCGGCACTTAGACAAACGCAGCTTCTACTTTTGTCACTACATCTTCGACATCCCCAAAGAAAACTTCAGATGCTATCATACCGAACCGTCTATCCGGAAACTCTGGGATTACTGAAAAAGCTCATGAAGCACCCCCAACTCTCCGACTTCTTCTTAGTCGGAGGCACAGCCCTGGCCCTGCAAATGGGACACAGGATATCCATTGATCTGGATATGTTCACCCAACAAGAATTTGATCCGGACATGCTGCTACTTGCACTGAAAAAAGATTTCACTATAGTAGAAGCTTTTAAAGCCAAAAACACGCTCCAGGCAGCTATTCAGCCCCCTTCTAAAACAAATAACAAATCCATTAAAACAGATTTTATCAGATATGCTTATCCTCTATTGGCACCTATAAAAAAGCAAGATGGAATAAGACTCCTTTC
>WGBN01000363.1 GCA_015494245.1 Saprospiraceae bacterium
GAGGGAGCATTCCCAATTCTCAATTCTCAATTTTCCATTTTCAATTTTCCATTCTTTCACCACGGAGTTCACGGAGTACACGGAGAGTACACGGAGGGAGCATTCCCAATTCTCAATTCTCAATTTTCCATTTTCAATTTTCCATTCTCCATTCTCAAAGGCCGGCCCATTCGTCCCGAAGGGTTATGGCTCGGAGGAGGGCGGCGGTGAGGAGCGTGAGGTCATCTTCGTTGCGGAGGATGCGGACGTAGTGGATATCTTCGCCTTCCGGCAAGCGGGGGTCGTAGGAGATGAACCAGGCTTCGGGGAGGTCGAAGACCCACATCTCGCCCTGCACCTGCCAGTAGTATTTTTTGGCGACCTTTTTGAGACTTGGGCCATCGTGGATTTTTTCGCAGTACTTGAGGTGGTTGTGGGTTTTATGCGGGCATTTGACCTGCAGGGTCGCGCAGGGGCTATGTGCATCTTTTTCATAGAGCAGGGCATCGGGCGTAGCACCCACATCGGGCCAGTCGGGATGAAAAGACAGCCCTCCGGCTTTTACTTCGTGTTCATCCATATAACAAGCAAAAGCCTCAAGAGCCTCAGATTCATAGCGATATCCCCAGTGGATAGAGGGAAAATCCTTTTCCTCCTCAAAAGAACGACCATAGCGACACTCGCGGGCTTTTTGGCGGATGTACTTTTCTGCTGTGCGCGATAAGCTGCGCGTCTTATCGGCAGGCGATGTCATCAGCAGACCAAAGCAGGATGCGGTGAACTTGCCTATGCGCGACTCATACCAGGATGGCGTATTCTGTTCGATTAGTTTCATGCTTCGGCAGAAAATGTTTAAGAACAGATTGCGGGATAATGCCTAAAGCGCACAAACTCGAAAATCGAGATTTTTTTATTGCCATCTTCGATGGCTTTGCGCCTGGTTGTACTGGCGAGACAGGGGATGCCCTCTCTCTGCAATAAGTAAACCAAAGTACAAGTAAAAGTCATCTCCCCCATGAGATGCACAGCCTGCGGTTTTATCTCGCTTATTTTTTTTAAATACTCCTGCGCCAAAAGCTCTATTTGGCTGCTTTCAGCCTCGGGCGGTATGGGTGGGAAAGGCAGGTCCTCTACCCTGCCCCACTCGCGGAGCGCCATTTCCTGCTGCTCGGGCAGCCAGTTTTTGAAGGGGTGGTTAGAGAGGTTTAAAAGCATGGGATTCGGTTTTAGCGTTTTTTGAAAATGGGTTTAATGTCAAGCGACTCCCTCGCACGTGAGACTGCTGTGTAGAGCCAGCGGAAGCGCGCTTCGGGAGCCAGCATGTTGAGTGTCTCGGAGAGGTTGAGGAAGCAATGAGACCACTCGCCTCCCTGAGCCTTGTGGCAGGTTACGGCATAGCCAAATTTAGCCCGCAGGGCATTCAGCCAGGGGTCGCTTTTCATGGCGTTGAGGTAGGGCTCGCTGCCCCGCTTCACGCCTTTTTCTCTCATGCGCTGATCAAAATCTATGATGAGGCGCTGCTGAATGTCGGGAGGCAGGTTGGCTTCCGGCTGGAAAAGAAAATCCTGCAACAGCAGAGTTTCGTACTCCTCGCCATTGTGCAAAGCCCTGAGGCGCACTTTTGAAAATTTAATGCCCTTGCGTATGCCCCCTTTTTCGGAATGGAGCAGCATGACGCGGTCTCCATTGGCCAGGGGCACGTAATAGCTGTTTTGGGAAACCAGCAAAATTTCGCCTTTCAGAGGGTGCGGAAAGTATTTCCCTCCGGAGAGCTTTTTGCGGATGCTGATGTTCAGATAAAAAGCCTGCTTGTTGGAATGCGTCAGGATGATGCCCTCATCCCATTGATCTTTGGCTTTCGCCAAATAACGATCAAGCATGATATCCTGGGTGTAGGGGGTAAAGATGTTTGAAGCCCGGGAGTTTTTCAGCAACTCCTCCCAGCCTTCAAATTCTTTTGCTTCCAGACGCCGGCGAAGGGCGCTTGCCAAAGCGAGAATGGGATTTTCCTCTGCCTGGCGCAAGACTTCGGTAAGCGTAGCCGCAGAAGTCGAGCGGCCATACTGAGTCGCTAAAAAATGCTCGTCAAGAGCAGGCGAAAAGGAATCCTGCGCCAAAACGGGAGGCAACTGCGCAGGGTCGCCGATAAAAACCACCTTGTCCTCCGGACGCAAATAGCTGAAAAAATCATTCAGCACAGAACCCGACCCAAAGCGCGCAATGCCGGCCCCCGAAGAAGTTACATGCGAAAGCATAGAAGCCTCATCTACCAAAAACAGATAGGGCCGGTCAATGGGAAAAGGTTCTTTCAAACCAAAGTTCATCACCAGCTGGCCCGAAGCATCGGCCTTGGGCTTGTCGGGAAGTTTGGTATCAATCTTCTCCAAAGCATAGATGTGACCGTGTATGGTATTCGTCTCCCAACCCGTTTTCTCACCCAGGATGCGCGCAGCCCTGCCCGTAGATGCTAATAAGACAGGCGCACAGGGAATGGAAGCCTCCTCTATCCAGTCCAACAAAAATTTGGCAAGCGTAGTCTTCCCCGTACCCGCATACCCCTTCAAGACAAAAACCTGACGGTCTTTGTCCTGCACAAACTGCCGAAGCTTCTCAAATGCCTGGGTTTGGTGTGGGGTTAGGTGCATGGGGTTAATTTATTTGAAGTATTGCACTAATTTCACTAAAACTTGATAAAAGAGCCTGATATATCTCCGCGGGCAAACGAGAATTTTCCAAGTAGCCAGCATGATTCACATC
>WGBN01000364.1 GCA_015494245.1 Saprospiraceae bacterium
AAAGAATACACTTTAACGGAGATGCTCAATATGTTTACAAGAAAATTCCCCGAAACCAATATATTTCAGGTACTGAAAAGTCTAACTTATTTTGAAGATGCAGAAGACGAGCCAAACCCCGTCACTTTTGAAGCTTCTTCATGGAATCAGGTAAAGCAACAAATCATCACATCAGTTAAAGAACTTCAAGAGAACAAATAGGAGCAATTTAACGTATAACTTTTGGGCGTCTCCCCTTTTTTCAGCACCTTTGCAATGAAGTAGAAACACCATTTATGGCAGTAGTACCCAATAGCACCATCCAGACCCTCGAAAGGGTTGTGCCCGACAAGGCAGAAAGGCAGCTCATCCAGCGAGCCTACAGGAAGTTGCTACGTGCTGTTAAAACGCCCATGACGGATGACGACAAAAACAACATCCGACGGGCTTTTGAACTGGCCGTGGCCGCCCACAAAGAACAACGCCGCAAATCGGGCGAACCCTACATCATGCACCCCATTGAGGTGGCTCGCATCTGCGCCGAAGAAATCGGTCTGGGCCCCACAGCCCTGGTCTGCGCCCTGCTGCACGATGTGGTGGAAGATACCGACGTAACCATAGAAGAAATCGAAGAGCAATTCGGCCCCATCATCGCACGCATCGTGGACGGCCTCACCAAATTGGACGGCACCTACACCTCCAATGTCCCCCAAGCCGAAAACCTCAAAAAAGTCCTCAGCACCCTGGTGGACGACGTGCGCGTCGTGCTCATCAAAATGGCCGACCGCCTGCACAACATGCGAACACTCGGCGCCATGCCCCACCACAAGCAAGTCAAAATCGCCGCCGAAACCAGCTACATCTATGCCCCCCTCGCCCATCGCCTCGGCCTCTACAACATCAAAACCGAATTGCAGGACCTCTGCATGAAAATCACCGAACCCGAAGCCTATCAGGAAATTTCGCGAAAGCTCAAAGAAACTCAACGACAACGAACGCGATACATCAACGAATTCATCAGGCCCCTCACCAAAAAACTCGACGCCCTCAACGTCCCCTACCGCATCTTCGGACGACCCAAATCCATCCACTCCATCTGGAGTAAAATCAAAAACAAAGGCGTCTCCTTCGAACAAGTCTATGACCTCTTCGCCGTCAGAATCGTCGTGGATGTAGAACGCGAACGCGAGAAAAAAGTCTGCTGGGAAGTCTATTCCATCGTTACCGATGTGCATCACCCCATACCCGAACGCCTCAAAGACTGGATTACCACCCCAAAATCCAACGGCTATGAATCCCTGCACACCACCGTCATAGGCCCCCAGGGCCGATATGTGGAAGTCCAAATCCGCAGCGAACGCATGGACGAAATCGCCGAAAAGGGATATGCCGCACACTACAAATACAAAGGCGTAGGCACCGAGCGCGACGTCTATCAAATCTGGCTCGACAGCATGCGCGAACTGCTTGAAGACCCCAGCACCGACCCGCTCGAATTCATCAGCGACTTCAAAACAACACTCTTTAAAGAAGAAGTCTATGTCTATACCCCCAAAGGCGATATGCGCGTTTTGCCGAAAGGCGCCACAGCCCTCGACTTCGCCTTTAACATCCACTCCGAAGTCGGGTACCACTGCTCCGCTGCCAAAGTCAATGGCAAACTCGTACCCCTCGGATACAAACTCCGCAATGGCGACCAGGTAGAAATCTTTACCTCAAAAAAACAAAAACCCAACGAGAGCTGGCTCAAAATGGTCATCACCGGAAAAGCCCGCTCCAAAATCCGCTCTTCCATGAAAGAAGAGCGACGCCGGCAGGGAGAAATCGGCCGCGAAACCCTCGAACGCAAATTCAAAAACCTCAAACTCGAGTTCGAAAAAAACGTGGACATCCTCGTCAAACACCTCCAACTCCACTCCCGACCCGACCTCTACTACGCCATCGCCATGGGCGAAATCAACCCGGGCGAACTCATCAAAAACAACTTCCAAATTGAAAACGGACTGCTCACGCCCATCAAAACGGAAGAACCCGAAACCGAAACCGAACCCAAAAAGAGCAAACGCCTCTCCAAAGTCAAAGCCCCCAAAATGAAACTGCTGGTCGGTGGCGAACCCGCCGACCAATACACCTACGCCTTCGCCACCTGCTGCAATCCCGTACCCGGCGACGACATCTTCGCCTTCCTCACGACCAACTCCGGCCTCAAAATACACCGCACCAGCTGCCCCAATGCCAGCAACATGCTCACCCATTACGGCTATCGCATCATGAGCGCCGAATGGGTCGCCGCCTGGAATACCACCTTCGTCGCCAAATTGCGCATCACCGGCATAGACGCCGGCCCGGGCGTCATCCAACAACTCTCCAGCGAAATCTCAAAACTGGGCGTCAACATACGCTCCTTCAACATCACAGGAGACGAAGGCTACTTCGAATGCAACCTCAGCATCCTGGTCCAAAATACCGACCAACTCAACGTCATCATTCGAGGCCTGCGCAAACTCGACAACATCACCACCGTTTCGCGCATCATCGAAGAATAAACCCCCGCGCCTAAAGACACTACAATATGAAACCCGACAACGACCAAAAAATCACCAATACCGCCAAAGAAATCTTTGAGCAGTACCTGCTCAAAAACAAACTGCGCCGCACACCCGAACGCTTCGCCATACTCGAAGAAATCTATCGCCGCAACGACCACTTCGATGCCGACCAGCTCTACGACTTCATGAAGCAAAACAACTACCACATCAGCCGCGCTACAGTCTATAATACCCTGGAACTGCTCTACAAATGCAAACTCGTCCAGCGACACCAATTCGGCCAAAACTCCGCCATCTTCGAAAAAGCCTATGGCAGCCGGCAACACGACCACCTCATCTGCCTCGATTGCGGAAAAATTTTCGAATTTTGCGACCCCAGACTCCACAAAACTGAAGAATCCATGGGCCAAATGCTCAAATTTAAAGTCGAAAGCCATTCCCTCACCCTCTACGGCCACTGCCAGGGCGCTTGCGACAACCCTCCCTCCTCAAAAAAAACTCAATAACTCACATCCCATACCCACAGCACCATGTCCATCACCGTCGTTCTTGGCCTCCAATGGGGAGATGAAGGAAAAGGAAAAATCGTAGATGCCCTCAGCCCCTCTTTCGAGCTGGTTGCCCGCTTTCAGGGAGGCCCCAATGCCGGCCACACCCTCGTCTTTAATGGCAAAAAACACGTCTTACACACCATCCCCTCCGGCATATTTGGCGAAAGCCAGAAAAATCTCATCGGCCACGGCGTCGTACTCGATCCCATAACCCTCACAAAAGAAGTTCAAAAACTCGACGAAACCGGCCTGGACTACGACCACCGCCTCTTCATCGCGCAAAAAGTACACCTCATACTCCCCACACATCGCCTGCTCGATGCCGCCTCCGAAGCAGCCAAAGGCCGCCAAAAAATCGGCTCCACACTCAAAGGCATCGGCCCCACCTACATGGACAAAACCGGCCGCAACGGCCTGCGCCTCGGAGACCTCAGCCTGCCCTCTTTCATGCAACGCTACCGCAACCTGCGCGACAAACACCTCAGCCTGCTCAAGCTCTACAAAACAGATGTGGACTTCGACCTCCAAGCCGAGGAAGACCGCTGGTTCGAAAGCCTCAAAACCCTGGAGCGCTTCCAACAAGTGGATAGCGTTTACTTCCTCAAAGACCAACTGGCACGCGGCAAACGCATCCTCGCCGAAGGCGCCCAGGGCGCTATGCTCGATGTGGACTTCGGCACCTACCCCTTCGTCACCTCCTCTAACACCGCTACCGCAGGCGTCTGCACCGGCCTCGGCGTACCGCCCCAGGCCATCAGCGAAGTCATCGGCATCTCCAAAGCCTACTGCACACGCGTCGGCAGCGGCCCCTTCCCCACCGAGCTCAAAGACGAAACCGGCGAACGCCTTCGCAAAGCCGGACACGAATTCGGCGCCACCACAGGCCGGCCCCGACGCTGCGGATGGATTGACCTGCCCGCCCTCAAATACGCCATCGCCTTCAGCGGCACCACCCAACTCACCCTCACCAAAATAGACGTACTCAACGAATTCGACGAAATTAAAATCGCCACAGCCTACCGATATAACAACAAAAAAACAGACCAACTCCCCTTCGACCTGACACACACCCCTGTCGAACCCCTGTTCGAAACCCTCCCGGGCTGGCAATCTTCGCTCGACAACTGCTCCTCCTTCGACGAGCTGCCCCCCAACTGCCAACGCCTCATCCGCACTATCGAACAACACACCAACGTAAATGTGAAAATAATTTCCACCGGCCCCGACCGCAACAAACTCATCAAACGGTGAAACCGCCCCTCATCAGCATCCTCATGGCAGTCAAAGACTACGAGCGCTACCTGCCCGACTGCCTCGAAAGCATCCTCGCCCAAACTTGCACAAATTGGGAACTGCTCGCCGTCAACGACCACTCCACCGATGAAACGCCGCTCATCCTCCAGGCTTTCGCCAAACGGGACCCGCGCATACGCCCGCTCGAAAACGAGGGCGAAGGACTCATCCCCGCCCTGCGCACCGCCTTCCGCCACAGCCGCGGCAGCTTCCTCACCCGCATGGATGCCGACGACCTCATGCCACCCCAAAAACTCGAAAAACTCAGCCAAAAACTCCTGCAAGCCGGGCCGCGACACATCGCCGTCGGCCTCATCCGATACTTCTGCAACCAGGGCGAAACCCTCGGCCCGGGCTACCTCCAATACACCGAATGGATGAATGAGGTCATCCGCCAAAACAAAATCTATCAGCAAATCTATCGCGAATGCACCATCCCCTCCTCCGCCTGGATGTGCCGGCGCGAAGACTTCATCGCCTGCGGAGCCTTTGAGCCGGAGGTCTATCCCGAAGACTACGACCTCTGCTTCCGCTTCTACGCCGCCGGCCTGCAACCAGCCCCCGTGCCCGAGCTCGTGCACCTCTGGCGCGACCACGGCCTGCGCATCAGCCGCACGCGGCCGGAGTACGCCGACCACACTTTCCTCGAGCTCAAGCTGCCCCGCTTCCTCGAAACCGACTACGACCCCCAACGCCCGCTGGTGCTCTACGGCGCAGGCAAAAAGGGCAAGCGCATCGCCGCCATGCTGCACGAAAGGGGCATCCCCTTTCACTGGCTCTGCAACAACCCGCGCAAGTGGGGCAAAAGCATGCACGGCACGGTCTGGCAGCCGCCCGACTTCCTCGACCAACTCACACGGCCACAACTCATCCTCAGCGTAGCGCAACGCGGCGCCCGCCAAAGCCTGCTCGAAATGTTTTCTTCGAAAAATTTACGGGAAGGAAAAGAGGTCTTTGCCTTTAGCTGAGGGTGCTCACTCCTCTTCCTCAGAGCCTTCGTCCAACTCCAGCCAAAAGTTGTTGTACCCCAGCCCCTGGATGATTTTCACCTTCTGACCGTTCAGCAACTCCAGCAAAGCGAGGAAGGTAACCACCGCATGAATGCGGTTCTCCAGACCGCCGAAAATGTCGTCGAAAGCGCTGCGATGGCCGGGCCGCAGCTTCTCTACAATATAGGCAGCCTGGTCTTCAATGGTGTAGTTGAAGCGATAAACGCGGTGTACGGTGCGCACCGCTTTGGCATCTTCAAAGCGCTGCATCACCCGCTCGAATGCCCGCATCAGCTTGTAGAGCGTGATGGACTCCAGCTCGGCATCCACCAGGGCTTTCTCGGCAATCCGTTTCAGCTCTTTGGCCGTGTTGCCCCGCTTCTCGCGCAGGCTGCGCTCTTCCTCCAACTTGCGCAGCTCTTCCAGCACGCTTTTGAGCCGCTTGTACTCCAGCAGCCTCGCAACCAACTCGTCTCGCGGGTCTATCTCATTGCCCTCTTCGTCCACCTCCTTGCGCGGCAGCAGCAGGCGGGCCTTGATGCGGCACAAGGTCGCTGCCACGAGAATAAACTCGCTGGCCATGTCAATATTCAGGGCCTCCATCTGGCGGATGTAGTCCAGAAAATCATTGGTAATCTTCGCGATGGGAATGTCGTAAATGTCCAACTCATCCCGCTCAATGAAGAACAGCAACAAGTCAAAAGGCCCTTCAAACTGGGGCAGGACAATTTTGTACGAAGACTGGCTCATAGGCGGGCAAAGATACGAAAACATCTCGGGATGCGGGCGCTCCGTCAGTCTGTATTTTCGCTCTCAATAGCTCACCCCCGTTACCACAAACTCCGTCCGGCGGTTCAGCTGGCGGCCTTCGGGGGTATCGTTGGGCGCTATGGGTTGGCTTTCGCCAAATCCCCGACTGCTCAGACGCGCGGGGTCTATGCCTTTGGCCACGAGATAATCCAGCACGGCCTTGGCCCTTCGGCGCGACAAATCCAGGTTGTCGGCCTCCGTACCCACCTCATCGGTATGCCCCCGGATTTC
>WGBN01000365.1 GCA_015494245.1 Saprospiraceae bacterium
AGGCCCCACATTAGACGCGAAGCGTCCACATTTCAACCCCCTCCCCCTCACTTCACCTTCCTGACGAGCAGCGCTCCCAAGCCCAACAGAAGCAACACCAAAACTCCCCCGGCCCCATTCCACTTCAGCCAGGACGCCCAGGGGGCGAGCTCAGCTCCGATGCTATGGTTTGGATACGTGGCGCACACTTTTGAGATGCTGAAATTTTCCACCCAATCCATAAAAGCCGTGAAAAGGGGAAGGATGACTACCCAAGGTTTCCACCATGTTTTTTCCGGAGAGCTCTTGCTGTAGAGCCACCACAACAACAAAATATAAGTAATCGCATAGGTAAGTGCATACAGATTATCGGCCAGCAAGGAGATGAAGGGGTACATTTTTCTGCCCGCTTCCTTCCACTGCCCAATAGCTGTATGCAGCGTTTCGCCCTCGTAACTGTACCACAAATCAGGAATGCCGGAACTGCCAAAAGCATCCGGCGAGCCAAGCCAGGCCGGCAACCGGCCCAGCAATATGTTGAAGAAAACGATGAGGCCGAGGCCGATAAGAATGTTGCGCCCTGTTGCATGGCGCTCAGCAAATCTATATAAAAAAGCAAGCATGAAAAATCATTTTCTCAACGCGATGCGAAGCGAGCGTAAAATCACATTAGACGCGAAGCGTCCACATCAGAACGCGAAGCGTTCCACATCAGAACGCGAAGCGTTCCACATTAGAACGCGAAGCGTTCCACATTAGAGCCACAGGCTCCACATCAACTCAACCCCCTCTCCCTCCTCCACATGCCCAACCACGCGGGCATCTATGTCAAAAGCCTTTGCCGCGGCTATAATCTGGTCGGCAAATTCAGGTGCTGCATACAGCTCCATGCGATGCCCCATATTAAAGACCTGGTACATCTCCTCGGTCGAAGTTCCCGAATGCTTTTGGATGAGAGAAAACAGAGGCGGTACAGGAAACAGTTGGTCCTTGACCACTTTCACGCCGGGCTTGAGAAACTTTGAGACTTTGGTTTGCCCTCCGCCGGTACAGTGGATGATGCCGTGGATGGCCTCCGGCGGAAGCTCGGGCAACAAGGCTCGCAGCACAGGCAGGTAAGTACGCGTCGGGCTGAGCAACAATTTGCCGACAGGCATCTTATCGGCTCCTTCGATCTCCACCTCATCTGTCAGTCGGTAGGGGCCGGTGTAAACCAAATCGAAAGGCGTTGCCGGATCGTAAGATTCGGGATAGTGCTCTGCATAATACTTGTTGAGCATGTCGTGGCGGGCAGAAGTCAGCCCGTTGCTACCGATACCGCTGTTGTACTCCTCTTCATAGGCACACTGCCCAAAAGAGGCCCAACCCACCACCACATCGCCCGGGCGAATGTCATTGACGATCAGCTCACTCCGGGCCAGACGCGCAAAAGCCGTAAAACCCACATCGGCCGTGCGCACCACATCGCCCACATCGGCTGTCTCTCCGCCGCTGAGATGCAGGCGAATGCCGTACTTTTCCATCTTCGCCGCAAAGGAAAGCTGAGCCTCTATCAAGACCTGCAACACCTCCCCCGGAATCAGATGCTTGTTGCGCCCAATGGTGGAAGAGATGACAAAATCATTGGTACAGCCCACGGCAGCCAGGTCATCCAGATTCATCACCAAAGCATCCTGAACAATGCCTTCCCAAACTGAGAGATCGCCCGTTTCGCGCCAATACAAATAGGCCAAAATCACCTTGGTACCCGCCGTATCGGCATGCATGAGGTTGACAAAACCGGCATCGCCGCCCACCAGGTCAGGCAGGACCTTGCAAAAAGCCAGGGGGAACAATCCCTTGTCCATCTGTTGAATGGCGGCATGTACTTCCGATTTGTCGGCAGAAACTCCGCGTTGCTCGTAGCGGGAAGATTTGGGCATGCTTAGATTTTCCGCAAAGATAAGTACATTTGCAAGCATGGACAAAGACTTCTGGCGCGAACGCTATCGCCAAAAACAACTTGGCTGGGATTTGGGGCAGGTTTCACCCCCCATCCGCACTTACGTGGACCAACTGCAAGACAAAGAATTACGCATCCTCATACCCGGAGCAGGCCGTGGGCATGAGGCGAGATATTTATGGGAGCAGGGCTTTCGCCAAACGTATATCTGTGAGTGGGCGCCTGAGGCTGTGCAGATGTTCAAAAAGTTGCAGCCCTCTTTTCCCGATGAGCACATTCTCGTACAAGACTTCTTCGGCCTGAAGCCCGCCTATGACCTCATCCTGGAACAGACCTTTTTCTGTGCCATTGATCCCTCCATGCGACCGGCTTACGCCAAAAAATGCGCTGAGCTCCTCGCTCCCGGCGGTCGCCTGGCAGGCCTTTTATTCGCCACACCCTTTGAACGTCCGGGCCCGCCCTTCGGCGGCTGCAAAGAAGAGTACCTCACCTATTTTGAGCCCTGGTTCGACATCTTGCAGATGGATATTTGCAAAAACTCCATCAAGCCCCGCCTTGGCAACGAGCTCTTCTTTGAGATGCAAGTGCGTAAATAGCCTTTAGGAAAGGACTACAAATTCACCGGCTCAAGTCTGCACGCAGGCGTGCAGCCCCACCGACTTTTTTCCCTCCTTCCACAGCCCGGATACTCAAATAGAAGCAAAGGATGGAAAGTACCACAAAAACGTGCCCAAAATCGTCTTTGTCAAACCAATCGGCCAGATGCACGTGAAAGGCATAGACCAATCCGGCACTCAGCGTGGATAGTTCGGCACCAAGTCGCAGCCAAAAAACATCCATGCGCTTCTGCCGGTACCAGTAAACAATGTTGACCGGCAAAATAGTCGCCAGAGTCACCACGGCATTCGAAATGGAAACCCAAAAGTGATGCACCAAAGGCACGGCCAGGGTATAAACCACTGCCTGCACAATCAAAAACCACTTCCACCGCTGACGAGCCGTTTCCGAAAGGGCCTCCATCTCACTCAGCAAAGCCAGCCCCAGCAAGTACATCAAAGGCGTATTGATGAAAAAGGAAAGCAGCAAAAGATAATCGCCCCCATAATACTTCCCCAAATGCCCGAAAGCCGAAACCATGGCCTGCAAGCCCAACAAAAACAAAAACCACATCCAATAACGCCGGCTCCTCTTAAGCTTCTGAGACGGCTGTGAACCGACCGGCCCCTCCTTCCACAAAAGAAAAGCCACCGTAAAACCCGCAAGCACGATCAAAAGGCTGGTTACAAAGTTGTTGGGCCCCACCAAATGCAAACCAAAGAGGTGAAAGTCTAATTTCGGGTGCATAATCTCCTGAGTTTGGGCGCAAAGATACACAAGCCTATCTATAAAATTCTAAGGACAGAAAGGGCTTTGCGTTCGCCCTCCTCCACCTCCCCATTTTCTCCCAAAAAAAACCTACTTTTGCCCCACTTATTTCACCAAAAATCAGACCCAAACGTCATGAAAACACAAAGCTTCATTCCGTTACTCCTGCTCCTGTTTCTGGCATCGGCCTGCGAGCAGCAGGCAGCTACCGGAGCCGGAGAGGCAGTGTCCGTCAATGAATCGGACTACGAATTGACCCCCATACCGGGTACGCACACTAAAATGGCCGTGAAGAAAGACCAAAACGGCCGGCTCGTAGAAGAAGGGCTCCTGCGCGATGGCAAAAAGGAAGGGACCTGGGTAACTTACCATACCACCGATGAAAAGCAAATCGCCAAAAGCGTCCAGGGATTCCACAACGGCCTGCCCAATGGCGTACTCATCGAGTATGGCAACCGCGGGCAATTGGAGAAAATCGCCCACTACCTCAACGGCAAACTCCACGGCCGGTATGCCACTTATGACTACGGGCGCATCAAAGAAATCCGTAACTACAAAAACGGAGTGCTCGATGGGCTTTACATCAAAAACTACCCCAAAAGCGATAAAATCCAAAGTGAAGCCGAATTCAAAAACGGCAAGCAAGACGGCTTCTACCGCTACTACAATGAAGAAGGCGAAGTCGTCATGGAATACCAGTACCGCAATGGCGAAAAAGTCTCCGGCGGCCTGAAACAATAATTAGCAAAGACCGACGGAAAGCTTATGGAAAAAACGAAGAGCCAACACTTGTACAGCATCCCCCCACTCGACTTATTGCGCCTAACGGGCCGGGAGTCCCGCGAAGCTGCAACAGGAGTGGCGCAGTGGCTATTCAACCGCACCGCCACTCCCCTGCATCTGCGCGATCAGGCCGTCACGGCCGAGGCTTTGAGGGCCTTTCACACCATCAGTCGTGCCCGACGCCTGAGCAGCTCCAACGAACAACTTGGCCTGGGTTTTCCGCTCATCTATTTGCCGGAAGGCGAAATCCTGCCCCTCTTTATTCTGCCCGTCAGCCTGGAGCCATCGCTCCAAAAGTACAATGACTGGAGTCTGAAACACAAGCCGGAACAAGACATTTTTATATACCCTCCTGCCGCTACCTTGCTGCACGAGACAGGCGCCGACATCTTCCTGCGCGAAGCCGAAAAAGAAATTTGCAGCAAAGGAAACCTCGACGACAGCACCCTTAAAAAACTGCTGCTCCTCCTCGCTACAGAAACCCACTGGCCCATAGAGGAAGACGATTTGCATCCACTACCTGAAGAGAAACCCGAAAAGCCACTGCCTTCTGCCTGTATCATACGCAGCCCGGTTTTTGGTTTTTTCCCGCCCGCTCAAAGCCCGGAGCCCGAAAGTCGTGAAGAAAAAGAACTGCCCCCTCCCATAGTCAGCTTGCTCAAACACCGCATGGGTCTGCACACCTTGCCCCCACTCCAAAACTCAGCCCTGGAAACGGCCTTGCAAAAACCTCAGGCAAACATTGCCTGTGAAGACTTTCAGGCAGGCATGAACACCATCTCCGAGCTCCTCACCCTGTTGCTCTCCAATGGATGCACGACCATAGTCGTCTCTGACAAAACAGGCCCCTTGCGCGAGCTCCAAAGCCGACTCCAAAACCAACAATTGGCTGATTTGAATTTCCTTTGGCAACAAAAGAAAGACGATGCTAAAACAGCTCTTAAACTTTTAGAGGCTTTCGCCAAATCCACTCCGCCTTCCGGCAAATCTGCCGACAAAGTCAGGGAAGACATGCAGGCCGAATTGCTGCAACACGACCAACTCCTCTCCCGAATGAGCCGCCGCCATGAATTGCTCAGGGCTCCTCGCAAAGACGGCCTGAATTTTGAAGAATGGGTCGGTAGATTCCTCCGCTATCAAAGTGAAGCAGGGCGGGAAATTCTCGGGTCTGTCAGCGCGCTCGATGCCCTCGAATTCAGCCCCACAGAACGCGAACAACTCAGCCGCGAATTACAACGCGCCGAACGGCTCTTCCAAAAAATCAGACGCCCCAAGCACCCCCTCCGCGATTTACATCCCGATTTCTTCACATCCATGGCTCAACCCGAAGCACAAAAAGCCATCGAAGAGCGCTTAGATACCTTTACCGAAAGATTACACGAAACCCACCATCGCCTCATCCACCTGCAGGCCCGCTACCGCTCGGAATTGCTGCAATACCTCGAAGACAACTACCTGCAAATCGAAGCTTCCATCCGGGAAGTTCAAGACCAAATTGCTCAGGGCACACAAAAATACGGCCGCCCCTTCCGCTTCAACGGGCTGAGCATGCTCAAACTCAAAGCCAGGCTCTCCAAAAAAACGGCCAGGACCCTGCAAGCCCGCAAAAACCTGCTGGAGCAATACTCAAAATTGCGCCGGCAATTGATACAAACTCCCGACCTCCACATCGAACTTCCCCCACCGGCGGCTCCTCTGCTGCCCACCCACATGCTCGATGCCCTCCGGAAAATACCCCAAGCCCTTACCCAATGGCGAAACGAGAAGCGGCAGGAAATGGAAGACCACTGTCGTAGATTAAGTGCAAAAACTTCCTGGGAATCGTCCCCGCTGCCGGAGAAATAGAACCTCTGGAGCACGCCTTTGACGAACTCATCGAAGACATCAATGCAGGCAAGCTCTATCACACGCCCTTTGAAAATCGCGTGCTCACACTTCCGGCCAGACAACAGCTCTTAGAACAAATCCTGGAAAAACTCGAAAATACGCGGTATCACCTCCGGGAATTTGCCGCGCTATACCCCTGGCAACATTTCTTGCTCAAACTACCCGCCAAGTCGCGGAAAATCATCCTCGCTTTGGCGCGCATCAATCCCATGAACTGGCATGCAGCCTTCCTGAGCTGGCACTACGATCGCCTCTTGCACAAACACTACGACCCCTTGATGCGGCAGGAGGTCAAAACCGGACAAGTCGAAAAAACGTTACGGCAAATTCACGAGCTCCGGCAAAAAATGCCGGAATTCATCCACAGCCTTTGGCGTAAAAAAAGCGCAAGTCTGCCAAAATACCAGAGTCATAAATCCAATGTCAAAGCAAGCCCGGAAGAGGAAACAGCAAGACGCTCCACACATCTGATGTTCCGCTTTCCGGTCTTGCTGATGAGCAGCTTTGCCGCAGCAGAGCTATTCCCCTCCCTGGCGAAAGCCTGCGACTACCTGCTGCTAATAGATGCCGGAGAGCTGCCGGAAAGCTGGGAAAAAGTCGCCCGCCAATCAGGCATAGCCTGTAGTCGCTGGAGCTGGAGTTCCCCGGAGCAAAAAAGCAAAGCCGATGCCCGCAT
>WGBN01000366.1 GCA_015494245.1 Saprospiraceae bacterium
AATTACTGACAAGTAAAGATAAAATATGTGTTATGAAACTGAAGTGGATTTTAAAACGGAATGACGGACAAGTCGGCTTATGGAGGAACCTTATTGGAGATGGCCATGTGTTTGTTGTCTTGCCGGTTTTGGTTTTTGGCGTGTTGATGTTTGTCTTTGCTTTTGGGGCGGGACCTTCAGAAGGGCTTTCCGGAAAATCTCAAGAGCCTATGGCTTCCTTTGTGGTATATAGGCAGGGAGATGAGGTGCGGGGGCATCACTCAAAAGGAGGAAGACTGTATGTCAAAAAGGAGTTCAGGAAGTTGCTAAAGGACTCCGGGCGCGATTTGCGTAAAGTCAGGAAGAAAGCTAATGCTCAAAAAGGCGGTGTGTGGGGGGCTCTTTTAAAAGCTTTTTTGATTGGGTTGTTGATTGTCTCTTACTTAGTTCTTGGTGTAGCCCTTATAGTGTCTGTGGTGGTTGATTTTTGGCTCGGCGGCCCTATAGGCAGCCCTCGTACTTTGATCTTACTGGCAGGTGTATTAGTGCTTTCCATTTTTATAGCTTTTGTCTTGCGGTGGATTGTCAACCACGTAGGTTAAGCTGCTTTCATTTACCTTTGCCTGCATGAAGTACGCGGGCTATCTCGGTTTTCGCCTTGGCGTTTTTTTGCTGGGCATCATGCCTTTTGGTGTGATGTACAGGCTTTCGGATTTTCTGGCCTTTTTTTTGCGGGTGGTGTTGAGGTACCGGCGCGAGGTGGCGGAGGAGAATTTGCGGGGCGTTTTTCCGGACATGCCGGAGGCGGAGATCAGGCGGTTGTTGAAGGCTTCTTACAGGAATCTCAGCGATGTGCTTTTGGAGGGCATCAAGGGGCAGAGCATGAGTCGGGAGCAGTTGCTGGAGCGCTATCGCTTTGTGGATACGGCTTTGCCGGATGCCTTGTATGAGCGGGGTCTGCCGGTTTTGTCGGCCCAGGCTCATTACGGGAATTGGGAGTGGGGCGTTACGAGTTTTCCCTTGCAGGTGAAGCAGCGGGTGGTAGGCATTTACAAGCCCTTGAAGCATCCGTACATCGGCGCTTATACGGATGCGAGGAGGAGTCGCTACGGCTTGATCTTGCGCGATTTGCGTCAGACGCGCCACGCCATGCGCGCATTTGGCGAAAGCCCTGTACTCTTCATTATGATTGCCGACCAAAGCCCTTCGAATCCGCTGCGTGCGCATTGGGTGCCTTTTTTCGGGAAAGAGACGGCCTGGCTGCACGGCATTGACTACTGGGCGCGGGAGCTGAAGTGTCCCGTCATTTTTATGGATGTGCAGCGGCGCAAACGGGGGTTTTATGAAATTCACTTCAGCCTGTTGGCGGATGCTTCGGAGCGGGTTTTTGAGGAGGGCGAAATCACCCGCGCTTATGTGAAAAAGTTGGAAAAAGTCATCGCTGCAGCTCCGGAAAACTGGCTTTGGACGCATCGGAGGTGGAAATTATCGCCGCCGTAGTCTGCAGGCTTTCGGGTTTGTCATTTAAGCCGTACATTTGGCGGAAAAAACGCAATGAACGGACTTGACCGACCCAAAAAATCCTGGATAGAAGTGCCTGCAGACAGCGACTTTCCCATTCAGAATCTTCCCTATGGCATTTTCCGCACTGTCAGCAATCCGAATCCGCGTGCTTGTACCATTGTCGGTGATCAGGTGGTGGATTTGGCTGTTTTGGATGAGCTGAGTTATTTTGATCAGCTCGATTTGCCTCCGGGCATTTTCCGGCAACGCTACCTGAATGATTTCATGGCGTTGGGCAAGTCGAAAACGGCTGCTTTCCGCAATCTGCTGATGCAATTGCTCGGGGAGGGGCAGGACGAGTTGCGCGCGCAGGCCTGGCATTTTTTGCATCCGGCAGATAAGGTGGAGCTGTTGCTCCCCGTAGAAGTGGGCGATTACACGGATTTTTATTCCAGCATGGAGCACGCCACCAATGTGGGCAAGATGTTTCGCGACCCTGAGAATGCGCTGTTGCCCAACTGGAAGCACATACCGGTGGGTTATCACGGCAGGGCTTCTTCCATTGTGGTGTCGGGCACGCCGGTGCGGCGCCCGAAGGGGCAGATGTTGCCGCCGAATGCAGAGCAGCCCGTTTTTGGCCCGAGTCGCCTTTTGGATTTTGAGTTGGAGATGGGCTTTGTGATTGGTCAGGGCAATGAGTTGGGCACGTCCATTGCTACCGACAGGGCTGAAGACCACATTTTTGGTCTGATGCTCTTCAACGACTGGTCGGCCCGAGATATTCAGAAGTGGGAGTACGTGCCGCTTGGGCCTTTCCTCGGCAAGAATTTCGCCTCATCTGTTTCGCCCTGGATTGTGCCTTTGGAGGCTTTGGAGCCTTTCCGCGTGCAGGGGCCGGTGCAGGAGCCGGAGGTTTTGCCGTATTTGAAGTACGAGGGCAAGCGCAATTTTGACATTCAGTTGGAAGTTGAAATTGTAGCGGAGAGCGGGGCTTCTGCCGTGGTTTCGCGCTCCAATTTCAAATACATGTACTGGAATATGTGTCAGCAACTCGCCCATCATACCGTCAATGGCTGCAACATGCGTACCGGTGATATTTGTGCTTCGGGCACCATCAGCGGGCCGGAGCGGGGCTCTTACGGCTCCATGCTGGAGATTACCTGGCGCGGCACGCAGCCCGTACAAATGCCGGATGGCACGGAGCGCAAGTTTTTGCAGGATGGCGATACCGTCATCATGCGGGGCTATGCGCAGAAGGGCGATTTGCGCATAGGCTTTGGCGAGGTGTCGGGAAAAATATTACCGGCCTTATGAGCGGTATTCGCGTTTTTCTCTTTTTCGTTTTATGCGGGGCTGCCCTTGCGCTTTCCGGCCAGACGGATTATCAGGCAGCGGCCAATCGCTTTGCCGGAAAACCGGCTTTGCGCGGGGCGAAGATCAGCCTTTCCGTGATAGACATGAGCACGCACAGGGAGGTGGCGGCGCTCAACAGCCGCGAGGCTTTGGAGCCGGCCTCTTCGCTGAAACTGGTGAGCACGGCCACGGCTTTGATCGTGCTGGGCAAAGATTTTCGCTTTAAGACGGAACTGCAAATGGACGGCTACCTCGATGCCGAAGGCATTTTGCAGGGCAACATTTATTTGAAGGGCTATGGCGACCCCTCTCTCGGCTCGGGCAGGGAGGGTTGCATGGATTTGGACAGCCTGATGGACTGGCTTTGCGATCGCATTTCCGAGGCGGGCATACGCGGCATTGCCGGCGATGTGGTGGCTGATGACAGTTGGTTTGCCGGGCCGCCGGTGCCGGAGGGCTGGACGGAGAAGGACGGCGGCAATTACTACGCGGCGGGCCTTTGGTCTTTGAATGTAGCTGAAAACATGTACCGTCTGCAGTTCAGGCAAAATCCCAAAATTGGCGGGCCGGTCAGCGTTTTGGGGATGAAGCCCCGCGTGGAGGGACTGAAGATTTATTCGCGGCTCACTTCCGGTACGCCGGGCAGTGGCGATAATGCTTACATCTACGGTTTTCCCTACGATTTTGAGCGGGAGGTTCGCGGTACGATTCCGGCGGGTTCGGGGGTTTTCACGATCAAAGGTTCTTTGCCGGATGCGCCTTTGTTTGCCGCTCAGCAGTTGCGCGCTCATTTGGCGAAAGCCGGCATAGCCGTTGATGGCGAGGCTAAAGTTTGGCGAAAGCCAAAACCCGAAAAGCCCAGAGCGCTCATTGCCGTTTTGCATTCCCCGCCCCTGAGTATGCTGGTGGAATGGACCAATCGCGAGAGCCTCAACCTCTACGCCGAGGCTTTTTTGCGGGCTGTCGGCAAAAAACGCGAGCAGGAGGGCAGTGTGGCTGCGGGGGTGAAGACCGTCAGGGAAGTATGGGCCGAACGGGGCCTGGATTTGGCTTGCCTGAAAATGGCTGATGGTTCCGGCCTTTCGGCAAATGATGCGGTCTGTGCTTACACCCTGGCCGTGCTGGTCAGAAAAATGTATGCGGATGAGCTGCTGCAAAAGACCTTTTTGAACAGCCTGCCCGTCGCGGGTGAACGCGGCAGTATGAAGCACTTTCTGAAGGATTCTCCGGCCAGGGGGCGACTTTATGCCAAGACCGGAAGCAAGCAGGGGGTGCGTTCTTTTACCGGTTATGCGCAGAGCCGCAGCACGGGGAAGTGGCTGGCTTTTTCCGTTATTGTGAACGATTATGAGAGCGGCGCTTCGGCCGTCAGGCGCGAGATGCTGGCCTTTTTGGAGCGGCTGTGCCTATAAGGGCATGTTTGGATTTTTTGTACCTTCGCCCTGAGCATCTTCTTTGATTGACTTGTGCAAACACTTGTGCTTATGAAATTTCTTCCCGCTGCTTTTTGGCTTTTTTTGTCGTTGGTTGTTGCGGCGGCGGCCTGCAACAATGGCGAGGAGGAATTTAAGCCTTTGCGCCCGCAGCCGGCGACTGAAAGCAGCGAAGCAGCGCAAACCTCCGGGGCTGAGGACTTCGGCACCCGCCTGGCGGAATACGAACTGTCTCTTATACACATCTCCGAGCCC
>WGBN01000367.1 GCA_015494245.1 Saprospiraceae bacterium
GGACTGGGGTCGTGGTACATCTCCGGATGGAACCAGTCGTGCGGAATGCTGCTCAGGTCGAGCATCTTGACGGAGGTTTCACCCAGCTCAGCGAGGATGTCCAGGTAGTCCCGGGCAAAAAGCGCTGTGCGGTTGTCTTTTCGGTTGGTGCCGGTAATGAGCGTTATCATGGTAAATAAACCCCGAAAAGGGGGAGAAAGTTGAGGGGCAGGCTGCTACATTTTTTTACCTTTGCACAATCTTGATCAAACCTCTACGCCCGACCTATGGAGTTCGAAAATTTTCTGTACGAGTTTTCCGGTGGCACCACGGCTTTGCGTGATTTTCTCATCAATGCCCTGCTGGCAGCCCTGCTTTCCTTTTTGCTGGGGCTTTTCTACATGCGCTTTGGGCAGGCATTGACCAATCGCAAGCGCTTTGGCAGCATCTTTATGTTTTTGACGCTGAGCACCATGCTCATCATTTTTATCGTCAAAAGCTCCATAGCCCTTTCGCTGGGTTTGGTGGGAGCGCTTTCGATCGTGCGCTTCCGGGCGGCGATTAAAGAGCCGGAGGAGTTGGTCTATTTGTTTTTCGCCATCGGCATTGGCCTGGGCCTGGGAGCCAACCAGCGGGGCGTAACCCTGCTGGCCTATCTGCTCATCATCAGCCTGCTGACTTTGCAGCACCTCTTTCAAAAGCGGGGAGGGCTGCGCAATCCCGAGGGCATGTACCTCAACATTTCCACCTCTTCGTTGCCGGTGCAAAGCATCAATCAGGTGCTGGCCGATCACTTTCGCCGCATTGAGTTGAAGCGCTTAGACCAGGCTGCCGGCCGCACAGACCTGGTTTACCTGATCGAAGGCAGCGAGGTGGACGGCCTGCTCAAAGCCAAAGACCAATTGCTGGAGCAGGACCCCCAATTGCAGTTTTCTTTCCTCGAGCAACGCAGCTTGCCTCTGTAAACGCAGCTCGCATCATGATAAAAACAGCCCGCCTGCTGATTTTTGCCATCGGCTTCGCTGCCTCCATCGCCGCTCCCGCCCAGCGCATAGAGAGCGAGTACAAATTGGATGTGCCTCCCGAAGCTGTGGACTCGCTCTGGGCTTTCATGGTGGACACCTTCGCCGCCCGCGATTTGTCGCATTACGACAGCAGCCTGACGTACTCCTTTTCCGAAGAAGTTTTTGAAGACCAGTATTTCGATACCCCCCGGCACGATTTGGCAAACTTGCAAATTGGCCTGCGCTACCGCAGGCGCTATGTGGCCGACACGCTTGTCAAAGAATTGGTGCAATTGAAACTGCCGGCAGGCGACAGCAGCGGCGTGGCGCGCCGCGAAATTAAGTTTGGCGTTTACCGAAAGGTCAAAAAAGGCAGCGCTGATCGCATGGCCCTGCATCCCTTTTGGAGGCTCATTCGCCCCTCCGAACGCCCCGAACTGAACCGCCTGCTCATCTACTACCATATCGAAGCCAACGAACTGCGCTCCGAGCTCCGCCTGCGACAATTGCGCCGCAGGGTTTACATCAGCCGCGGCGCCGAGCCGCTGATTACGCTCACCCTCGACCAGGTCGAACATCGCGGCCTGCCGCATCTCGGCTATGCCGAACTGGAAATGGAACTCAATGAGGTGCGCTACACCCAGGCCTCAGCCGAAGAACGCCTCCTCATGGAGCGCTTGAATAAACGATTTAAACAGGAAATTTTATCCCGCTTTCCGCAAATGCAACAAGACCAAAGACCCAAGTACAACAAGCTGCTGGATTTGCTGGAGCAAGACCCGCGCAGAGAACTGCTGTACTACTGGCCCTACGCCCTGCTGTTCGCCCTGATCCTGGCCGCTGCAACAGGCTTGTTGCTGAGGCGGAACGGATGACAAAAAATAACAATATTGAAAATACCTTCCAACATCCGTGTCCAAGAGCGACGCAGGCGTTTTGCCGGAGGTGGAAAAGCTATTGTTTTTCTACTGTTGCTCGCAACGGCCTTTTGGCTGGGGCGGCGCTTTTTGTGGCCTGCAATCTCGGGCCGTACTGAGCGAACCCTCTTCTGCGATATGGAAGAACTGAGCGCCGATGGCCGTGAATTTGTCTCCAACGGACAGCACTTTTACAACGGCAATACGCAAAGTGATGAACATGCTTTCTCCGGAAAGTTTTCTTCCAAATGTACGCCCCAACAGAAATTTGGCGTTACAGCTGTTTTGCCCGACTTGCAGGGCGGTGATATGGTGGAGGCCCGTATCTGGCGCCGGGAAGGAGAGGGGCAGGGCGCTCTGGTGCTTGAAGGCGATTGGGGGTATTGGGAGAGCGTCAATGAGCCGGTGCAAAAAAGGGGAGCGTGGGAGCTGTTGGAGATTAAGGCAACCGTTCCTCTCGGCACGCGCTCAGCCGTTATGAAGGTGTATCCCTATTTCAAGTCGGGTACGGCTGTTTGGTTTGACGACCTTCGCATACGGCTCGTTCAGGGTGCTCACAAGATGGCGGAACAAAGTGTTTTGGACAGCTTCCCGGATTTAAACATCCAACTTACCGAGCAGGGCTATCAGCAACTTAGCGCCAAGCGGGAAGAGGCACTGCGGCGCGGCAACCTCATCTCCGGCAAGGCTGACCTCGTGCCCGCCCGTCTGCAGGTGGACGGGCAGGAGATCCCCGCCAAAGTGCGCCTCAAAGGCGATTTGCTCGACCACCTGCAAGGCAAAAAGTGGTCCTTCCGCATCCTCTGTGAGCCCGGAAGCAACTGGAGAGGTATGACTGTTTTTTCCATTCACAATGCCGCTTCGCGTTATTACCTCGATGAGTGGATTTATCACCGCCTTTTGCTCGATGAGGGGATGCTCACTACATTTAGGCTTGCTTTCACCAAAACTGACAATTGAAAGTCTTCCTTCATCTACGCCTGCCGTTGCCAAAGCATCTTTGACTGTTTTAGCACGCTTAAGACC
>WGBN01000368.1 GCA_015494245.1 Saprospiraceae bacterium
TATCGCGCCTATGCGATGAGCCTCTCTCACCATGCCGGCAGCCCAAAGCGAAAGGCCTTAAACTTGCTGCGCATACGCGATTACGTAAGCGAGCTGCGCGAGGTGGTCGAGTCGCTGGATGAATCACCCGTATTGGTGGGGCATTCCATGGGAGGCTTCATCGTGCAAAAGTATTTGGAGCAGTACGAGGCACCGGCAGCCGTGCTGATGGCTTCCGTGCCGCCTTATGGAGTTTGGGGAGGCACTCTGCGAGTTTTGAAGAAATTCCCTTTCACCTTTTTAAAGGCCAATTTCACCCTCAATCTCGAGCATGTCATCAATGCGCTTCCCCGCTATCGCTACATCCTCTCTTCTGAGAACGTCCCCAAAGAAGAAGACCGCAGAAATATGCAAAAGGCACAAAATGAATCCTATCTGGCTTATATGGATATGCTGGGCTTCAATCTGGTTAAACCCTCCAAAGTGCGTACTCCTCTCCTCATCATCGGTGGGGGAGCAGACAGAGCAATAAGCCCTGCCGAACTGAGAAAAACAGCAGCAAAATACGGGCAAAAACCCATCCTCTTTGAAGGCCTGGGCCACAACCTCATGCTCGAACCGGAATACGCCAAAGTCGCCGATGCCATCCATGAATGGCTGGCGAAAGGCTGCTGAGTGCCGGATTTGAGGTCTTTAGACGGAAAGGCCGTGTAGCCTTAACAATGGTTCATTAAGTTTTTGGCTGCCTGTCTTCTTTGGAAAACAGACTGTCAAGTTGAACCGGTTTAAACCCGCGAGAACCCGCACAATCCGCGTCATCCGCGTTCTATTATTGATAGGGGTTCCCCCTCACTCCACGTGTCTATCCTGTAAAACACAGGCCCTATGAAGAAAAAAGACAAACGCAGCCGCCGACTTTCCATGTCTTTTACCTGTAACCAACGTTGGGAGCAGATGACGCCCTGTGAGGGCGGACGCTTTTGCGAGCAATGTCAAAAGACCGTTTACGATTTTAGGGGGCTTACTGCCGAAGAAATCGTAAACCGCCAATTGGAATTGGGCGGAAAAGTATGCGGCATTTACGACAGTAAGGTCATTTCACAGGCTCCGCCACCCCTGCCTGTCTCCGGCCTTTGGCGGACGAGCAGGCCCTATTTGCTCAGCTTGCTGGGGCTCTTTTCTGCCGGAGCTGTGGCTGCTCAAACCGAGCCTTTGGACATGCAATCTCCCGAGGCGGTAGAGGCTGCATCTGCCAGGCAAATCGCCGCGCAACAATTGGTTGACAGAAATGAGGGCATCTTTCTTCGAGGCCGTCTGACCAATGCAGAAGGAAAACCGCTGGCCTTGAGCGAAATGCAATGGATTCGAAGGCCGCTTTTGCGTGTTGGCTTGGAGGCCGGAGAGGGCAGATATAACTGCCAAACCGATGAACAGGGTATGTTTCTCCTGGAAGTTACCGACTTGTTTGAACAGACCGATCAGTTAGAGCTGTCTGTCTCGGCTCCGGGATACCTGCCGGCCAAAGTGCAGGTCAATAAAAGCGATATGTCCGAAGAAAAATTGAAACTCTCCTTCACCGTTTTCGATCTCGGTGAAGTGCAATTGCAACGGGATACTACGGCCGATCGCTACCCGCTCATAGAAGGCACCGTTGTGGAGGCCGGAGGCAACGATTTTCTGATTGGTGTCCAGGCAGCGCTCTACAAAAATGGGGACCTCCTCTCCGGAGCCATTTCTGACTGGGATGGAAAGTTCTCCATAGAAATACCCGGAGATGTAGTTTTGCGGGATACAGATGAAGTCCGTATAGTATTTTCTTATGTGGGTTACGAGCAAAAAGTTTACACCTTCACCGGAGCGGCATTTCAGGACTTCCTGAAAGCAGAAGACAAAACATGGGATGGAGCGCCGAGACCGGAGCTGGTGGCGATTCCTTCATGTGAACATGTTGTTATGGGTGTGCTTGCTTACACCCCGCCTCCCTTGCACAAGCGCATTTGGTATAAGGTGAAGCGGCTTTTTAGGAGGAGGAGGTAGGGTTGTCTGTTGTCTGTTGTCTGTTGTCGGTTAAATCGGTGAAATTGGTGAAAGCGGGGGATGGTTTAATGTTTATCGTGTATCGTTTATAGTTGGTTTAATGTTTAGTTGGGTTGTTGAGGTGTCGTAAGGTGATGAACGTGACGAACGTGACGAACGTGACAATCGTGACAATTGTGACGCGTGACGGGAGAGCAGCTTAGCGAAAAGCAAAAA
>WGBN01000369.1 GCA_015494245.1 Saprospiraceae bacterium
AAATGGCGAGGTCTGTGTAGCTTACCATCTCGAAGTAACGGACACCCTCATCTTTGGGCCCGATTGCCCGGGCGCCTTCACCGGCTCCATAGACATTTCCGTGAGCGGAGGCAGCGGCGATTATTCCTACCAGTGGTCGGGCCCGGGAATGGTTCCCCCTAATGATGTCATGGAAGACCCCACCGGATTGACCAATGGCACTTATACCGTGCTCATCACAGATAACCTTTACCAGGGGCTCTTTACAGAGGAAACTTATGTAGTCAATCTTTCTTCTGCTGCTCCCGTCGTCTTTGCAGGCCAGGACACCATCCTTTCCTGTGGCTCTCCCACCATGCAATTGAGTGGAGCAGGCTCTTCCGAAGGCCCTCAATACGAATACCTCTGGTACACCAACAACGGCTTGGTTGACCCCGATAGCGAAAATCAATTGACGACTACCATCTTCGGCCCGGGAGAATACATCCTCCAGGTTACGGACAATCTGCTCGGCTGTACCGTCTCCGATACGGTCTCAGTCAGCCAGGCCGTCGTGCCCTTTGCTTCTGCAAGTGTCATGGAGATTGTTACTTGTGCCAATGACACCATCTCTCTGCTGGGAGAAAACTCCACTACAGGTGGAAACATCAGCTACCTCTGGACAACCACCGACGGCCAGGTTGTGCCGGGTACGGAAACGGAAATCAATGCACAGGCTACCAGTGGCGGCATGTACATCCTCTCCGTAACCAACACCAGCAGCAACTGCGTGGCTATGGATACCATTAACGTAAGCATGGATACCATTGCGCCCACAGTTGTCATTACAGGAGCAGACCAGGAGCTTAACTGCACCGTCAACAGCATTACGCTCGACGGAAGCATGTCCTCTACCGGAGGGCAATTTGCTTACAACTGGACAGATCCCCAGGGCGGTTTCATCTCCGGCGACATCACTGCCACGGCAACGCAGGCGGGCTTTTACCATCTCATGATTACCAATGCCTCCAATGGCTGCTCTGCCATAGACTCCGTAGAGGTGATAACGGATACCCTTTTGCCCGTTGCCAATGCCGGCTTGGACCAATTCCTCACCTGCGTGGTTGATACGGTCATGCTCGATGGCTCCGGCTCCGACCAGGGCCCTCAATACACCTATATGTGGACAGGCCCTGCCGTCGTGCCCGGCACAGAGAATGCCATCACGGCTGCCGCCACCCTCGATGGCCTCTATACCCTGGTCGTAACCAATACCGACAACGACTGCCAGTCCTCTTCTGTAGTGCAAGTGGGCCAGGATACCCTGCCGCCTATTGCCGAAGCGGGCATGCCCGATACCGTACTCACCTGTTTGGTTCTGACAGCCAACTTAGATGGCACCGGCTCCTCTGAAGGCGCTCCGGGCGAATACAGCTACCTCTGGGAAGGCCCCAATGTCTTAATTGGCGAAACCAGCCTGCAGGCAACAGTAGGCGACCCCGGTATTTATACCCTGACCGTTACGCAGGAATCCAACGGCTGTACGGCCTCCGACCAGGTCGAAGTGCAGGCCGACACCGTAGCGCCCAATGTGGTCATTGCCGAACCCAACGACCTGACCTGCGACAGCTTGTCTGTGGTATTGGATGCTTCCGGCTCTGACCAGGGCCCCGATTATACCTATTTGTGGTCGGGACCCTTCTGCATCAATGTCTCCGATCCTTTGGCTCCGGAAGTCTTCTGCCCGGGCACCTTCAGCCTGCAAATAATCAATGCCGTCAACGGCTGTATAGGCGAAGGCTCCGTCGAAGTGCAGGAAGACAACGAAGCGCCTGTAGTACAACTGGTGGATACCGTATTTACCTGTTATGACAGTCAGATTACTCCGGATGTTTCCGGCGTATCCACAGGCCCTGAGTTCGCCTATGCCTGGGTAACGGTACCCCAGGGCAACGGCTGTTTTGTGACGGATACCACCGACTTAAACCTGATCGTCTGCGGCCCGGGCGGCTATGGCCTGGAGGTTACGAATACCGTCAACGGCTGTACGACTACGGGACTGCTGAACGTCGTGGCAGACACCATGCCGCCGACAGAGATCAGCATTGGCCCGGATACAGCACTTACCTGCTACAATCCCGAAATCAGCCTGCTGGCAGGCACGACCACTATGGGCGATCTCAGCTATCAATGGCTGATGAACGGCAATCCCATTCCGGGAGCTACTACCGATATGCTGGATGTCAATACCGCGGGTACTTATGGCGTAGAAATTACCAACAACGAAAACGGATGTACCGGCATGGCCGGTGCCGAAGTCGCCGACATGACCAATCCGCCCCTCGCCGATGCGGGCCCCGCTTCCGTGGACCTGCTCTGCGGTGACGATGTGGTTGAACTCGATGGCTCGGCATCCGATAGCGGCCCCGACATCAGCTACCAGTGGATGGCCTTGCAGGAAGGCATCATCGTGCCGGGTACGGAAACCCAGGCTGTGGCCCAGGCCGACACCTCCGGTACTTATGTGCTGACCGTGTTGAATGAAGCCACCGGCTGTGATGCCACCGATACGGTTACTGTCCTGTTTGTCATTCCCTTTGAAAATGCCTCGGCAGAAGTGGTGGGCGATCCCTGCTCAACCTCAGCTACGCTAATGGGGAATTTGCCGGAAGGCACCACGGGAATGTGGACCATGACCCCCTCCGGCCAAATTGAAGACCCCGCCGCTGCCATGACCTTTGCCGACAACCTGCCCTCCGGCCTGGTGAGCTTTACCTGGACGCTCTCGGCTCCCGGCTGCCCCGACTTCAGCTCCGCTACCGTTGAGCAGCAAGTAGAGGCCATGCCCTTTGCAGTCAATGACCAGGCCTTTATGGACGATGGCGTTGATCAACTGTTTATTGATGCCGTGCTCAACGACAATCTCGTCGGTATAGACAGCTTCAGCTTCTCCATTCCGGAGCCGCCCTCTGTGGGTGAAATCCAAAATGTGATAAATGGCAGCTTTACCTATGTGGCTTCGCCTTACTTCACAGGAGATGTGCAGTTCGACTACATCGTTTGCAATGTGGCCTGCCCCGATTTCTGCGATACGGCTTTTGTGCTCATCCAAATAGACAAAAACATCAACCTGGATGAAACAGCTCCTAACGCCATCACACCCAATGGCGATGGCGTAAACGATGTTCTGATTTTTGATGTGCTGCTCAACGACCCGGAAAAATACCCCACCAATGAGCTGCTCGTCTTCAATCGCTGGGGCGATATCGTCTTCCAGCAGGCGCCCTACGAAAACAATTGGGACGGTACCAACCAGGCCGGTGAGCCTTTGCCGGAAGGCACTTACTACTACATCCTTCGCCTCAATGTGGCCGAGGGAGAGATCATCAAGGGCGATATCACCATCATCCGATAGACGCTCCCGGGCGTATTCCCGCCGAAAAAAAGCGGGAATACGCCAAATCTCTCTATATTTGTTCCGTCGGGTTTCCCGTCGGAACAAATATTTATTCCTATGAGTCGTGTTTTATTGCTTTGCCTGACTGCCTTTCTGAGCCTCTCTCTAAGGGCTCAGGACGAATTGCCCCATACCCAGCTTTACCTCTTTCAGCTCGATTACGACAACGGCAAGCCTTTTCTCACCAAGCCGGTTTATCTCACGGCTTTCAATGCCGGGGGGTACAACAACCAGCCTTATTTCGTGTCGGAAAACGAGCTCTACTTTACGGCTCAACTGGCCGATGAAGAACCTGCCCAGACCGATATCTGGTCTATGGACCTGGTCAAAGGAACGCTCACCCGCATCACTCAAACGGTGGAGTCGGAGTACTCACCCCGCCTGATGCCCGGCTCGTTCTACTTTACGGCCGTGCGCGTAGAAGCCGATGCCGAAGCTACACAGCGCCTTTGGAAGTTCCCGCTCGACCATCTCGATGGGGGAGAGCCGGTTTTCCCCACCATCCGCAAGGTGGGCTACTACGCCTGGATAGACCGCCGGCGGGTGCTGATGTTTATCGTCAATGAGCCGCCACTCTTAATCCTCGCCAATACGGATGAATATGCCTGGGAGCGGGTTACCAACAATCCGGGCCGCTGCATGCAGCACCGCCCCGATGGCAAGATGCTCATGGTCCACAAAGAAACCCCCTCCAAATGGGTGATTGTCGCCCTGGACCCCGAGACCCACGAGATGGAGCCCATCGTTACCTGCCTGCCGGGTAGCGAAGATTTTGTGGCTCTGCCCGATGGCGCTATACTACAAGGCAGTGGCAGCAAGTTATATTACTACATGCCCGGCAAATCCACCGACTGGGAAGAAATTGCCGACCTGCGAGAGTACGACATTCTCTCTATCACGCGCCTCGCTGTCAACAAAAAAGGGCAACTCGTGTTGGTGGGTAAAAAGTAAGGGCTTGCTTCCATCACTTTTGAACCCTCAAGCACTTGACCCATGCGCATCACTTTACTCTTTTTGTGCGGCCTGCTTTCTCTCTCCGCTTTGGCTCAGCGCCGCCCGGGCTCCGCTTTGGTGCAGCTCGACGCTCGTGCAAAAGCAGCAGATTTGCAAAATGCGCTCCAAACACTGGCGCCCGAAGCGAAAGTAGAAGTAAAAGCTTCCTCTGCCTCAAAGCACGGCATTTACGAAATGAGTTGGGAT
>WGBN01000370.1 GCA_015494245.1 Saprospiraceae bacterium
CAGCAAAGAGGCTGTCCTCTGGGACTACCAAAGCGGGCCGGGAGAAGTCGAAAAAGTGCTGCTCGACGGCACCCAGGTAGAACTGGCTTACGGCAAACAATACATCAATATGCCCTTTTCCATCTACCTCAAGGACTTTCAGCTCGAGCGCTACCCGGGCTCCAACAGCCCCATGTCGTATGCCAGCGAGGTCAAACTCTCCGACCCCGAAAAAGGCGTGGAGATGGACTACCGCATCTACATGAACCACGTGTTGGACTATCGCGGCTATCGCTTCTTTCAGGCTTCTTACGACCCCGACGAGGGGGGCACCATCCTCTCCGCCAACCACGACAGATGGGGCACGCGCGTCAGCTACCTGGGCTATTTTCTACTGGCCCTGGGGATGTTGGTATCGCTTTTCAGCAAACGCAGTCGCTTTCAGAAAATCAGCCGCAAAGTCAGCGAATTGCGCGAGAAGCGCAAGGCAGCAGCCAGACTCACAGCCCTGCTCCTGCTGCTTGCCCTGCCCGCAGGCATGACGCGGGCACAGGCAGGCTTCACGCCCCTGCAGTCCGACAGCATCGTGCGCATACCGCTCTCGCATGTAGAGCGCTTTGAGCGCATTCAGGTACAGGACTTCCGCGGCCGCATGAAACCCATGTCCAGCCTGATGAGCGAGGTGGTACGCAAGGTATCCCGCAAAACGAATATGTACGGCCTGAATGCCGGCCAGATCTTCCTCGGCATGACGGTTTATCCCGAGCAGTGGGAGCGCATCCCCATCATCAAAGTTTCTCATCCGGCTTTGCGCCAGATTCTGGAGATGGGCGACCGCAAGCACGCCACCTATCTCGACTTTTTCAACGACGATTTTCAATACAAGCTGACCGACCGCGTGGAAATGGCCAACCAGCGCAAGCCCGCCCAGCGCAGCAAGTTAGACAACGAAGTGCTCAAAGTTGACGAGCGCCTCAACATCGTCAACATGGTCTTCACCGGCCAGTTGCTGAGGCTCTTCCCCTCGCTCGACAGTACGGATACCCACTGGCTGACGCCCTTCATGGCAGCCCAGGGCGATGAACGCAGCAATTTCTTCATCGAAAACTTCATGCAGGCCTACATACAAACGACGCGCGAGGCCGTGGAAACAGGCGACTGGTCGCAGGTAAACGAATTGCTCACGGCCCTGGAAAAATATCAGGAAAAACTGGGCAGCTCGCTGCTCATCCCCCGGCAAAAAGTCGAGATGGAGGTGATGTACAACAAAATAGATATCTTCAACCGCCTGGGCAAGTGGTATGCCCTGCTGGGGCTGATGCTACTCATCATCTTTTTCTGGGACATCTTCAAGCCCGGCAAGAGCTGGTTGGAAAGCGCCCGCAAGGTGCTGACCGGTGTTTTTGTGCTTTTCTTCCTGGCACATACGGCAGGCCTGATCGCAAGGTGGTACATCTCCGGCCACGCCCCCTGGAGCAATGGCTACGAGTCCATGATCTACATCGCCTGGGCCACCACCCTGGCCGGACTGCTGTTTGCCCGCCGTCAGACGGGCGCCCTGGCGGCCACCTCTATTCTGGCCTCGATCATTCTCATGGTCGCCCACCTCAGTTGGATGGACCCCGAGGTAACGCCCCTGGTTCCCGTGCTGCGGTCCTACTGGTTGAACATCCACGTCTCCATGATCACGGCCAGCTACGGCTTCCTCGTATTGGGCGGCCTGATGGGATTCCTCAACCTCATCCTGATGATCATCCGCTCCGAAAAAAATGCCGGACAAACCGACTACGCCATCAAAGAGCTCAATTACCTCAACGAGATGTCACTGACCATAGGACTGGTCATGCTCAGCATCGGCACCTTCCTCGGCGGCATCTGGGCCAACGAATCCTGGGGCCGCTACTGGGGTTGGGACCCCAAAGAGACCTGGGCGCTGGTAAGTATTCTGGTCTTTGGCTTCATCCTGCACATGCGCTTCATACCCGGGCTGCGCGGCATTTATGTCTTCAATCTGGCCTCGGTATTGGGCTTTTTCTCCATCATCATGACTTATTTCGGCGTCAATTACTACCTCTCAGGCCTGCATTCCTATGCAGCCGGAGACCCGCTGCCCATACCGAGCTTCGTCTATTACACCGTAGCAACCATTGCCGCAGTAGCCATAGCCGCTTACTTCCGATCGCGCTCTCATCCCAAAACTGCATAAAAATGCCCCCGTCGGCAACCTTTTGGCACGATTTTCGCGTATGGTTTGAATAAGGAACAGAGCTGAGCCCCCAAGATTAATTTGGAGTGCAGTTTACGGGCCCTTGTTGAGCAGTGTGCGATGCAAGGGTCTTTTTTTGAGGGTTTAGCGTCCAATAATAGAACGCGGATGACGCGGATTGTGCGGGTTCTCGCGGGTTTTAGTTGATCCATCTTGACTGCCCTGGCTCCGAACTTAATGAACCATTGTTTGGAAATACTTACATTTGCCGGATGAACTTAGTCGGGTTGCTTGGGTTTTAATGATTATCTTATATTTCTAAATTTTAAGATTACAATGCGAAATCTGCTCACCTTTTTATCTTTTTTCACCCTTACGGCTTGTCATGCCCAATCCAAGATGAACAGTTCTACTTCTCAACGCTCCTTTTTGCCTCAGGCAGAAGAAGAAAGAATATCAACCCTAAACCTTCCCATACGCCTGCCAAAGGCCGCTGTGGAAAAGATGCTCAATGAGCAAATGGGCGAAGTGGTTTACGAGGAAGACATCCCCGAGGAAGGCTACTACATGAAAGCCACCCGCACCGAAGACATCACCATTGAGATTGAGGGCGATCGCCTGCTTTACAGGGTGCCCCTCGACCTCGACATACGCCAGTCTTACGCCCTGGCCGATGTAGAGACCACCGGCAAGCTGACGCTCTACTTTGCCACCGAGTACGACATTTCACGAAAGTGGAAGTTGCGCACCCAAACGAGCATCGAAAAACACGAATGGGTGGAAAAACCCCGTGCCAAAGTGGGCATCCTGAAAATGCCGGTACAGGGCATCGCCAACATGGTACTCAAGCGCACGCGCGAAGACGTTTGCACAGCCATAGACGAGCAAATCGAGGCCTCCATAGACCTGCGCGCCATGGTGGACAGCCTCTGGCAATCCCTCTACCAGCCCGTACTGCTTTCGGAGGAATACCGCTCCTGGATGCTCTTCAACCCGCAAGGCCTGCGCCTCAGCCCCATCGAAATGGTGGAGGACACCATCTACACCGCCTTCATGCTGGAAGCCAGGCCCCATGTAGTGATTGGCGAAGCCCCCGAAGGCATGCAGGCGCCTGCCCTGCCCCCTTTCACCTATGCACCGGCTGAATCGGGCTTCCAACTGCTCATCCGGGCCGACATCCCGTTTGCGGAAGCGGAAAAAATGGCCAACGAAAACCTGCAGGGCTACACCTATGAAGAAGGCCGCCGAAAGGTGCGCGTGGACAGCGTCTATATGCGCGGCAAAGGCAATAAACTGGAAATAGAACTCGACCTCAGCGGCAGTTACAAAGGCAAAATACGCCTCAGCGGAAAGCCCGAAATCACTCCCGACTCCACGGGCATCTCTTTCGAGAAGCTCGACTACCAGTTGGAAACGCGCAACCTGCTCCACAAGAGCGCCGGCTGGTTGCTCAAAGGCCCCATCAAAAAGCAAATCAGCAAGAGCATTGACTACTACATGGAGTTCTACCTCCAATATTTTAAGAGCTCCCTGCAGGAGGAATTCAAGCTCATGGACCTCGGCCAGGGCTTCTTCGTGCAGGGCGAACTGCCCTTCCTGCAAATCAAAGAGGCCTTTATTACCACCGAAGGCATCCGCCTGTGGATAGATATGCGCGGGGATATGGAGGTCTTCTTCCGGCAACCAAGCGATGAACCCAAATGAAATACGCCATAGCTGCCGGGCACTCGGGTACCGCGCAGGCTGCCGAGCAGATTCTCCTCGCCGGAGGCAATGCCGTGGATGCAGCCATTGCCGCAGCTTTTGCCTCCTGGGTCGCAGAACCGCTCATGACTTCTGCCGGCGGCGGGGGCTTTGCAGCCGTTTATCTGCCTTCCGGCAAATCTTTCTTTCTGGATTTTTTCGTGCAAACTCCGCGGAAAAAACGCCCGCGCGAGGAGGTGCTCATCCGCCCTTTAGAAGTCAACTTCGGCGACACTACGGAGACTTTTTACGTCGGGCCGGGCACCACGGCCGTGCCGGGTTTTATAGA
>WGBN01000371.1 GCA_015494245.1 Saprospiraceae bacterium
CTAAGTTCAGTCGAGTGAGTATTTTTTCGGATTTGAACAATCTGAACGACATCACCATGTCGCCGCGGCACTCTACTCTGCTGGGCTACACTCAATCGGAATTAGAACACTTCTTCTCTGAATATTTGCCCTTCTTTGCAGAGGAAAATGGGATGAGTATGGAGCAGGCGCTCTCTGCGATAAAAGGCTGGTACAACGGCTACAGTTGGGACGGGAAAAAATTTGTGTATAATCCCTTTAGTGTTTTATTGTTGTTTTACAATGGTACTTTTTCCAATTATTGGTTCAAAACTGCTACGCCTACCTTCCTCGTCAATTTGATTCGCAAAGAAGTCTATTATGACTTTGACGGCGTAAAGGCAGGTGATGCGGTTTTTGATTCCTTTGAGATTGAACATATAGACATCATCACCCTGCTCTTTCAGACGGGTTACCTCACCATCAAAAAATATGATGCCAGGCGGGAACTCTATACCCTGGGCTATCCCAATCGTGAGGTCAAAAAATCCATGCTGGAGTATCTGGTGCATGCTTTCAGCAATACTTCTGCCACTCAGGTGCGCGCTTATGCCCTTGATGTGGCCGATGCCCTGCAAGAGGAAAATCTGGAAAAGGTCAGGGATGTCTTTAATATCCTGCTTTACAGTCTGCCATATCAATTGCATCAGCAAGCGGAGAACTTTTACCACGCTATCGTTCACCTGTTTTTTAAGTACATGGGCTTAGACGTACAGAGCGAAGTCAGTACTGCCCGAGGTCGTGCCGATGCCATTGTGGAGTTCGATGACAAGGTCTATTGTTTTGAGTTTAAATTGGATCGTTCGGCCCGGGAAGCCTTAGAGCAACTCAAAAGCAGGGGCTATGCAGATAAGTATCGCAATACGGGGAGGAAAATCATCCTTATAGGCGTCAACTTTTCTTCGGAGAAAAGGGAGGTGGACGAGTTTGCGGTGGAGGAGGTTTGAGGGTTGTCTGTTGTGTTGGTTTGTTGTTTGTCTTTTATCGTATATTGTTGGTTTAGGTATTGTTTTTGTTGGCATCAGCGGGCTAAAGCCCGCTGATGCCATGCGATTAAAAATTCACCTGCACTCTCATCATCCCTGCATTTTCAAAGCCTTGGCCATTGACGTCGCTGCGAACGTAGTTGAACATCATGCGCGTATGGCTGTTGAGGTACCAGTTGAGCCCCAGGGTGTATTCGCGCAGGTAGGTCAGGGAGATGGCGGGGTCTTTGATGTGGGAATATCCCATGCGGGCGGCTATTTCCCAGGCGCCCCATTGTTTCTTTTGAAGTGAGAAAGGCTTGTTGATTTTGACTCTGCCGAAGCCTTTGTAAGAGCCTTTGAAGTGGCGGTGTTCGCCCGTGAGGAAGAAAGAGGCGAAGGCGTAATAGGAGGGGATTTCCGTCAGGGGCGTGGTGTTTTGGTAGAGTATGCGGCCGTGGACGTATTCAGCTTGCAGGGAGAAGGGGCCGGCAATCAGCATGAGCTGTGCTGTGGGGAGGCTGACCGACTCCACCTGTGTGCCCTGGCCGCTTAAGAAATGGGGTTCGAGATGGCTGCTTTGCGTGGGGCGATAGATGTAATTGCCGTCTGTGGGGTGGCGGCGGGAATAAGCAGCGCCCAGCATGAAATACCTGTTGTGTTCTTCGTCTTGCATGAGCATGCCGGTGAGGCGGGCGTTGTAGTGGATGTTTTGGTCTTTGACCAGTGCATTGCCCGTAGAGGGGTCGGCGTCAAAAAAGGCAGCCAATTGCCAGGCTATGTGATCGTTGAAGGCCGTTTGCTCATACATCAGCCCCGTGTTGCGCCGTGGCATGTAGCCCGATACCGGATTGCGCTCCATGAAGACCGTATAGTTGGAGCTGACGGAAGAGCTAATGGTCAACGGCTCGGGGAAGTGTCCCAGCCAGAGGTTGCCGCCCGTGCCGATGAAATTTTTGATTTTGAGATAGACATCCTGAAAGCGTATCCTGCCGCCCTGCAGGGCTACCTGTACTTTGTAGTCCATGTTCTCGGAAGCAGCGCCCTTGAAGTGCAGGCTGACGACCCGAAACTCTGCTCCGCCTGCAGCCTGGTCGGGGAAATAGGCATCCAGGCTGTCATCAGCCTGGATGCCTATTTCCCCGACCAGGC
>WGBN01000372.1 GCA_015494245.1 Saprospiraceae bacterium
GCAATAGACGTAATGACTATTATGGCACTACATTTTACAACAAAATGTTAACTCATTGTATTTACTGTGTATTATTTTCGGCCTTAACGGAAAATCAATGACTTACGAGGGCCCACCTCGAAAGATGGGCTACACCTCCACCACAAAAGCGCCCGACGGGTTTGAAACAGATCCGGAACTGATGGATAACTCAGGGGAGATCAGGCCATCACAGCCCGGGAATGGCTCTGGCGGGAGGGGGTAATACGCTTTTGGTTTTTTGGGGCGTTGCCAGCGGCGGAAGTTTCGGATGATGCCGAATTTTTTACCGCCGCTCTCGTACGGATAAACTTGCTCAAACTTAACCAACTCGGCAAGCAGTTCGACAACAGCGCATGAGTCCATTGGCAATAGCTGCATTTTGAGCTTGACAGCATTCCATTCAAAAACACCGTTGTCATCAGCTACGTTTCTGATCCCGACGGCTAGTAGCCTGGCCAAGGGTGAAAGCATGACGAAAAGGTCATCCGTCCACTGCCCCGGGTGAACGCTCCGAATGCGCGCCACGCTACTCGCCCCTTCGCCGTGGCTTGACCCGGCGCAGGGCGCTGCAAGCCGTCGCAGTAGCGGCAGCAGCCTCACCATAAGCCGCACATGCGCTGCATAAATCCTGCCGCACCGCCGTGGGATCTGGTGAAAATCCAAGGCCACATGCCGCACAAACGGGCCTGTTCGCCATTGGAAGAATCTCCTGTTTGGCAAGCTGTTCTCTGATTGAGGTTGCGGAGCTGTGTTTAACCATTGTCACACCCCACTCATGCGACAGAACTGATGCCGTTCTTCTGGTCAAGCCAGGCAAAGTACCGATCAACATCGATCAGCACCTTCCGGCCATTACGGAGAATCGCTCCACACTCGGCAAGGCCGTTCCCCTCCGTATGAAAGACCTGCCACCGGAGACCGCCCTCAGTAAAAGCGGGATGTTCAGCAGAGAATTGCTTAACAGTTAAAAGGTTTCTTGACGCCATCTTTTTGCACCCGTTGAAATCGTTTAAGAGAAGATGCAGTCCGTTGCAGACTGTGGAGGTTATACGGCGCGAAATAAGTTAACGGAACGGGAAAGGGGAAGGGGAAATGGGAAAAGTAAAGGGGTAAAACTAAGCGCTACCTATTGATCTATATAGAGTATTTCACCTGATGACGGATTTTTTATTTCTTCACTAATTCTGCGGGATCGAACACCTGCATTCCCTTTGCCGATGTCAGCAAGTCCAGATTTTACGCCCTTCCTCCATGCCTCCTTAAAAGAAGAACTCTGTATTTTAACGCTCTTTGCTACGCGGGCATTGCATCTGCCGTCATGATCAGCCACCCACCTTAAAGTTTTATGAACTTCCTCAATAGTGGTTTGTAAATGTTTTCTGTCAAACTCATATTCTGGGTTGCGAGCAGCTTTTTCATTTAGCCTCGCAATCATAATTGCGAGTAGCGCTCGGCGATTGGCTGTTACAGAGTTTCTTCTGATATTGCGCTCAACAAACTCCTTTAAATCAGCATCTGCGACCCATTTCTTTGTCGACCACTCTCGTCTCTCCGGGCCACTTCCTTCTGCTTGGCACTCAATACCGCGCTTAATTTCCTCAAGTCTCTTGTTCTCATTTTTACGCAGCATCTCCTGCTCTACCGTAGGAGCCTCCATCTGCTTCCAGTCTTCTATCCTCGCCTCTAATCTGCTAGCGACTACTGCTTTATCACTCCATTCATCAAACCTGCTGTCCACTGCCTGCCTTTTCGCCTCATCCGTACTGAACAGATAACCCCCAAACCAACAGGACGGCAAAGGCCAACCATGCTCTAGCAAAAAGTCGCGAAGATCCCTCAAACGAATACAAAACGCTGGGTTTAGTTCTATCCTTTTCAAAAGATCATTTTGATGCAACAACTGAGGCTCTACTTCCCCTGCTTTTTTCTCATAAACCTTTAATCCAACAACCACCATCCATAGAAAAACCAGTTCAGCATGCTTGTTACCTTTATAAGCCGCCATCCGCTGGAATCTTTTTTTAAACCTCACACAACACTTGTCCTCCAGATATTCAGCATAAATATCGTCAACCATCTGCCTAATGAGACAATCATTAAAGCCATACCACTGATCAACCCTTAGTTCAGAATCAAGGGTATCTACCGAAATTAACAAATTACTCATTTATCCCCCCATATACGCTGGTTCATTTGTGAAACGACACTTGCGGTATGAGCTTCAGACAGGTGGCTGTACCGCTTCACCATTTGCAGCGTCTTATGCCCCAGCACCTCTGCAATCTCGCCCATCGAGGCCCCATTCATGGCCAGGTAGGAGGCCGATGAGTGCCGTAAATCATGCCATCTAAAATCATCGATCCCCGCCTGCTTAAGCGCCGTTCTCCAGGGGGCGCGAAGATCCATAGGCTTGTGCGCCTTATATTTTCCGGGAAATATCAACGGGGTATCGATTCGCCGCCCCGTCTTTGCGTGCTCCCGCAGCATCTCCAGGGCTTTACCGGCCAAAGGAACCACTCGCCTCTCGCCATTCTTGGTTTCATGCAGCGTAATGCGGCCCTTTTGCAGATCCACATCCGCCCAGCTCAAGCTCATCAGCTCACCCTGTCGCATGCCAGTCGACAGGGCCAGAACGAAAGCAATATTCAGAAAGGGGTTTGGTGAGCTGCGACAGGCTCTACTCAAGCGCGTCAGCTCACCCTCAATAAGCACACCATCGGAACTGAACGCATCCTCGCTTAAAAACCGCACCCGCCCGCGCGGGGGGGTTGGTTTTCGCACTTTGCGCATGGGGGAATCATCGAGCCAACCCCATTCGTTAACAGCGATAGTGAACGCATGACTGAGGGCAGCCAGGTATCGAACTACAGTAGCCGGGGCGCGCACCCTACCCCGCCTGGTGACTTCAGATAGCAG
>WGBN01000373.1 GCA_015494245.1 Saprospiraceae bacterium
CTACAACATGAATGCCCGCGACACCCTTGATACCCAGCTCAATGTGCTCGCAGACTTCCAACCTCATTTGCCGAAAGGCTGGGAAAATCCCGACTACGTCATGCTCGGCAATCTCACGCCCCAAGTGCAAATGCAGCTCATCCAACAAATCCAAAACCGCCCCAAGCTGGTCGCCTTGGACACCATGAACTTCTGGATGGATACCGCCTGGGACGACCTCATGCAGGTGCTCAAAAAGATTGACATCCTCATCATCAACGACGAGGAAGCTCGCCAAATGTCGAAAGAATACTCCCTCGTGCGCGCCGCAGAGCGCATCCGCGAAATGGGGCCGCGCTACCTCATCATCAAGAAGGGCGAACACGGGGCTTTACTGTTTTACGAAGACCAAATCTTCTTCGCCCCCGCCCTGCCGCTGTACGAAGTCTTCGATCCCACCGGCGCCGGCGACACCTTTGCCGGTGGCTTCATGGGCTACATGGCACAAACGGACGAAATTTCCTTTGAAAACATGAAGCGCGCCATCATCTACGGCTCGGCCATGGCTTCCTTCTGCGTAGAAAAATTCGGCATCGAGCGCCTCACTGAATTGGACGCCGACACCATCGAAAAGCGGGTCGAAGCCTTCGCCGCCCTGGTCAACTTTCGCACCAACGGCAGGGGAGCGCTCAAAGATTAACAACTCTATGCCACGCCTGCTGCTGCCGCTGCTCGTCCTCTTCCTAAGCTGTTCTCTCTTCTGCACAGCCTGCCTCTCCGATGAAGCCGAGCAGCAGAGCCGGATAACCAAAAAGTCCTTTTTCGACCTCGCCGCTTTCATGGACGCTGAAGCCGCCCGCATGGATAGCCTCGGCGGCCCCTGGCAAAAGCGCACTCTCATACATGGCAAAGAGGAAATCCACACCTTCGACAGCCTCCCCTGGAAAGACGAGCTCGACATCTTCCGCCGCTGCGACCTCAACAGGCCGGCCTGGCGAGAGCGCTACGCGACCGATTCCGTCTTTACCGGTCAACAACTCTCCACCATCCGCTATGCCGCCATAGACAGCTCCCTCAACATCCGCCAACTCGAACTGAGTTTTGAAAACGGCCGGCCTGTGAAAATATCCATCCTCAAAGTCATTCAATCCCGCATTATCCACCTGCAACAACAACTCAACTACCAAAGCGGCCTGGGCTACCACATCACCAACGAGCAAAAGCTGCCGTTTTCTGAAAAGACCAGGTGGGAGATAGATGTCCGTAGATTTTGAAAAGACTCATCTTATTTTTTATATCTTTTCCTCCTCTTACGTTGCCGATTGATAAAACTAAAAACATCTCCGCTCATCAACGGCTGCGACCTGTGCTGACGAAAATGCTTTTACGGTTTCTGAAGGCCTGGCATATTCAGGCAGTAAGACACGGGATCGTTCTTTTGTCATTTTCATCATCTTCGCTTTTGGTGCAAAGATCAAACCGTTTCCTATGCGGGCAAGAGGTACTTGCTCGGACAGACACCCTTACGCCAACAGGAGTTTCTCCTGTATTGATAACAAGAGAAGATGCCATAATCCTTTTCTCACTAAGATAAACACTACTTGTGTTCATTAATAATGGCCAATACAATTTCCCACAGTTTCTCATAGGGCATCACCTCAAGTTCAAAAGGCTGATTAGATAAATCCAGAGGCGTACGAATCAATTCTTGATGCCATTTTTCAGTTTTTCTCTTGACTGCGATGGGGTGAAAAGACGCATCTGCTGTAGCACAAAGCATTTTTAAAAAGAGATTGCTGCGCTTGAGGTTGGGATTTTTGAGATACTTATAAACGTATTGCCTTAGAGATTCTGTACGATCAAACAAGCGATTAAACTTCCCTCTATTGAGCCAAAAAATAAATTGCAAAATGAGAATGGGTATGTTTACACCTCGCTTATCCTTAGAATAAACAGGAACTTCGTTGAAAAATTTACCTATTTTAAAGGAATGGTGCTTTTCACCCTCAGGGAGGATTCCCGTTTCTTTGAGGAGAAAAACATAGGCTTGGTTGATCTGCCAAAGCTCTTGAATGTAAGGGGGCATCCTCCTAAAAGCGCTCACTGAAAGAACTTCTTGCAATATGACATTCGCTTCTAAATAATGCTCAGTGTGCATGCAGAGCATAAAATGAAGCTCTTTCATCTTAAACCAATTAAAGGACCCTGGTTCAGCAACTTTCAGACCATTCTTTATCACCTTCTCCCCCTTGATGTAATCCTTTTTGGCAATATAGAACAATGCTAAATTCATTATATAAATGAGTGTGTTTTCCCTTTTTTTAAACGGCTTTTCCTCTATGAGTTTTAAGGCCTCTTCACATAGTCGTATTCGTTCATCTAAATGCTCCGGCCCGGCCAGAGCGATAATGTAGATCATATAGCCATAGCTAATAGCTTCAACCGTATTTACTTTTTGAAGACCTTCCTGCACCTCTTCCATGAACACCTTTGCCTTTTCGGTCATTTCTGACAAATTCGACTTTTTGGCCACATACATATGGGCGAGTGAGAAATATTTATTCCTGATTGACGTTTCAACCTGATAGTGCAATGCCTTCTCTTCAAGTTTTTCCTGATAGTATATGAACTCTTTATACTTATTCGTGCGAACCATATAATGACACAGCACTCCAAGTGCATTCAAACAAGGCAGAGTGAGTTCAAATCTATCCGCTTTCTTAAATACTTTTTTTGCCAGAGACACAATAGTTTCATGAGCGCCAAAGTGTTTTAGAATATGGAGGGCGGCAAGATATTTGTAGCAGGCAATTTCGGCTTCTGTCCGTGAAGAAAATTTACCCTTTTTGGCATCAATAAAAAAAACGGTATTAATAAGTCGCTCTTTAAGAACGTTTTTTAACTGGCGATACCGACTGTCAGGCACGGGGATTTTGTATAAAAATCGTGCAGCTTCTTCATCTGTTTGAACTTCCTTTTTGACAAGGCCGTTGTAAAACTTGTACAGAAGATTCTTGTCTCTTCTCACATGATGAGGATCCAAGACTGCAATTTGCTTGATTTTTTGCCTGGTAATGACACTGCAAAGCTCCAGAAGTTTCTTCATGGCATTTGACCTTATTGATGCTACCCGTAACTGACAGACTCATTTCACTTAGCCTTAATCCTATTCACATTCTGGCTCTTCTTACCCTGCACTGAATCAAAAGGCTTACCGAAAGCATATTTAACAAAGAGCCTCACATAGCGCCTATC
>WGBN01000374.1 GCA_015494245.1 Saprospiraceae bacterium
ATGTGTAAGTCTAAACATTGCCTCTTATTTTTGCTTTTAATAATCAAATCGTTTAAAAATAATCAAATCAGGTATTTTTAACAAGGCCCGGAAATTTTTTTTGAGGCAAATTTGATTTACAGGTGGGAAGATGTGTCAAAAAGTGTAAAAAAGTGATACTTTTGGGCCGTAAATCAACGATTTGTGTCTCTATGCTGCAACTTTTAGGAGAATACGATTGCCGGGTGGACTCGAAGGGGCGTATGCGCCTTCCCACGGCTTTGTTGGACCAATTGCAGCAATTGGGGGCAGATGAGTTTGTCATCAACAGGGGGTTTGAGAAGTATCTGACGCTTTATCCCAAGAGCATTTGGGAGGGCATCACGCGCGACATCAACCGCCTGAATGTGTATGACAAGCAGCATCGCGAGTTTTTGCGCTATTTCTTTCGCGGCGCTCAGCCGGTTGTGTTGGATAGTGCCGGGCGCATACTCGTCAATAAGCGATTGTTGGATTACGCGGGGATTGCAAAAGACGTGATCCTCTCTGCTGTCAATGACCGGATTGAAATTTGGGACAAGGCCGAGTACGAACGCCAATTGGAGCAGGAGCCGGAGGACTTCTCCGACATTGCCCAGGCTGTCATGGGGAATCGCCCCCTCGGCCAGGTGACTGATGATGCTAAACCATGAGTTATCACGAACCGGTACTCGCAGCAGAAAGTATAGAATGGCTTTTTCATGCTGACTCAAAAGGGGAGGGCACCTATATAGATGCCACTTTTGGGGGCGGAGGCCACAGCAAATTGATTTTGCAAAGGCTGAACCCAGAGGGAGCGCTCTTCGCTTTTGACCAGGATGCAGATGTGCTGGAGCACTTGCCGGATGACCCGCGCTTCACCTTCATCCACCACAACTTCCGCTACATGAGGGAGTTCATGGAGTTTTACGGGGTAGAGCAGGTGGATGGCATTTTGGCAGACCTCGGCGTATCCTCTCATCAACTGGATACGGCAGAGCGGGGTTTCTCCTGGCGATTTGAGGCAGCTCTGGACATGCGCATGTCGCAAGACAGAAAGCAGACGGCGGCAGATGTGCTGAACACCTACTCGCCGGAAGCGCTGCAGCAAGTGTTTAGTCGCTACGGAGAACTGATCAACTCGCGGAGCCTGGCGCAACATTTGGCGAAAGCCAGAGAAAAAAAGCCCTTCAAAACCATAGGCGACCTGCTTAAAGAAGCAGAACCTTTTGTACGCGGCCACAGACCTAAGTATCTCGCAAAGCTCTTTCAGGCCTTGCGCATTGAAGTGAATGAAGAAATGGAGGTGCTCGGCGATTTCCTCAGACAATCGCTGAACTTGCTCGCCCCCGGCGGCCGATTGGTCGTGATCGCGTACCACAGCGTGGAAGACCGGCTCGTCAAACGCTTTCTCAAAACCGGAAATCCGGAGGGAGAAGTCATCAAAGACGAATACGGAAAAATACTGCGCCCCTTTAAACTGCTCTCCCGCAAACCACTGCTCCCCTCAGCAGAGGAAATCAGGCGAAATCCGCGGGCACGCAGCGCTAAAATGAGGGGAGGCATCGTACTTCGAAAGAACAGCCCGGAACAATAAAATTCCGGGCGCCCCCTGCGCAGGGGAGTGAAGCGCATAATGCCCCGCGACGCAAGTCCGGAGTGTGAAAAACAGTTGTGATGGCAAAAAAGAAAAAAACTCCCCCTTTCGCTATCGGCGATAAGGTAGCCAGCGCTACCTTAAAAAACCTTCCCTTTGTCTTATTCCTGGGAGTGTTGTTTTTGCTGTATTTGGGCTCTATCAACAGCGCCCAAAGACGGATTTTGCACATCCAGGAACTGCGCAAAGAAGTGGAAGCCCTGCGTCGCGAATACAATGCGCTGGAGTCTGAAATATCTTATAACAGTAAGTTTTCCAATATAAAGGGAGAAGCAGGTAAGCCTCCCCTGAACCTGAGGTGCAGGGGAGAGCGGGTTTATCGCATCACTTTAAACGACCAATAGCCATGGCTACTCGCGTAAGAAACGAAGTATTGCGAAGGGTCTATGTGATAACAGGCCTGCTCGTGCTGTTTGGCCTGATTATTTTGATAAAGGCTTTCCAGCTGTCTGCATTGGATGCCGATGCGTGGAGGTCTCTGGTGGAAAATCGCATTGAAACCAAAAAAATAGAAGGCTATCGAGGGAGCATCCTCGCTTCTGATGGCAGCCTGTTGGTAACTTCCATGCCCTATTACGACATCCGCTTTGATACCAGGGCACCTAAAGAGAACTTTGAGCGTTATCTCGACTCCTTGTCTTATATGCTTGCCACCTTCGTAGATACGACTTATACGCCGGGGGGCTATAAAGAGTTTCTTCTGGAGCAAAAGCGCCAACAAAATGCGTATGTCAAGATTAAAGACAAGGTAAGCTTCCGCGAAATGAAGGCCATTAAGAATTTCCCGCTCTTCCGCCTTGGGAGATTCAAAGGGGGCTTAATCGTGGAAGTGCACGAAGACAGGCAACACCCCTTTGGCGTGCTGGCACATCGCACCATCGGCTATGTGCGTGAGGGCGCTAAACCGGTGGGTCTGGAAGGCGCTTTTGACAGCGTTCTGCGGGGCGACTCCATTGAGCAGCCGGTCATCAACATGCCCAATCACAAGCAGCAGCCGGTGAAAGAACTCAGCGAAATTCAACCGGCCAGCGGAGATGATCTGCTCACGACCATAGATATAGACATCCAGGAAATTGCAGAACGCGCTTTGTACCAGGCCCTGGAAAAACACGAGGCAGAGTACGGCACGGCCATTGTCATGGAAGTCAAAACAGGAGCCATACGCGCCATCGCCAATCTGGGGCGCACCAAAAAGGGGAACCTCTGGGAAATCTATAATTATGGTGTAGGCTATGCCACGGAGCCGGGCTCTACCTTTAAGCTGGCTACCATCATGGCGCTGTTAGAGAAGACCAATTTGGATCTTGCCGACAGCATTGATCTGGAGCAGGGCAGAACGGAATTCGTCTTTACCGACCGTCGCGGCAGGGAGGAGCACGTGCCTATGCGCGATGCCTCCGCTCATGGCAAAGACAGCACCAACATTGAGACGGCCTTCATCATCTCCTCCAATGTGGGCATGGCCAAGATGATGGACCAGTACTTCGTGCAGCCCGGAAAACTAAAGGACTACCTCAGTGCCTTGAAGCAGTTTCACTTGGACCAACCCACAGGCATTGAAATCCCCGGCGAGCCCCGCCCGCTCATCAAGAGCCTGCAGGATGATGACTGGAGCGGCACGACGCCGCTGTGGATGGCTACGGGCTATGAGGTGCGCATTACGCCTTTGCAACTGCTGACCTTCTATAACGCCGTGGCCAACAATGGAAAGATGATGAAGCCCTATCTGGTCGAAGAAATCCGGCATTACGGCTTTCCGGTGAAGAAATTTCACCCCAAGATACTCGACCGGCGCATTGCTTCTCCCAAGACCCTGGCCAACGCCCAATATCTGCTGGAGCAGGTTGTACAGAGGGGAACGGCCCGCTCGGGGCGTAGTGACCGCTATCACTTTGCCGGCAAGACGGGCACGGCCCAGTTGGATTACGGCAAGCGCGGGCGCAAGAAAGTAGTGGGGGGGCACCAGGCTTCTTTTGTGGGGTATTTCCCGGCCGAAGACCCCAAGTACTCCTGCATCGTAGTCATTGGCAAGCCTAAAAAGGGCGGCTATTACGGCAGTGTCGTTGCCTTGCCGGTTTTCCGGAAAATCGCCGATGGCATTTACGACCTGCGGCCGGAAGTGCATGAGCCCCTGAAGCGTGAAGTCCCCGTGGCTTCCCGCTGGCTGCCCAGAGGCCACAAGGGCAATGCCCGTGATATGCGCTACTTCCTGCCGGATTGGGGCCTGCCCGTAGAAGACCTGTGTGGCGAAAACGAGCTGGCCATCCTCGCTGCTTACCCTGCGGATACGATTCAGTTGAAGGCTTACAAACTGCCGGAATCGCGTGTAGTGCCCAATGTTAAGGGTATGGGCCTCCGGGATGCCGTTTACGAACTCGAAAAACGGGGGCTGACTGTGAAGCTCAGAGATTACCGCCCGGGCAGGGTGGTGCTGCAATCCATAAAGCCAGGCACGCCCTTGCACAACCAAACCATAACGCTGACACTTAAATAACAAAAATGCACAAAACACTCGAACAGTTGCTCATTTACGTGCCCACCTTGCAGGTGAAGGGGTCGGCAGTTGTCCCCATTGAGGGCATTGCCTTTGATTCCCGTGCCGTGCAGGAGGGAGACTTGTTTGTGGCTGTGCGAGGTACGCAGGCAGACGGGCATCGCTTTATTCCTCAGGCCATTGCTGCCGGAGCCGTTGCCGTCGTTTGCGAGACTTTGCCGGAGGAACTGTTGGAGGGCATCAGCTTTGTGCAGGTTTCCAACAGCGCTTTGGCACTGGGCAAAATTGCTTCGGCCTTTTACGATTGGCCGTCGCGGGAGCTCCGGCTGATTGGCATCACCGGCACCAATGGCAAGACCACTACGGCCACCTTGCTCTATGAGCTTTTTATGCAATTGGGCTACAAAGCAGGCTTGATTTCTACCGTGGAAAACCGCATCGGCACTTTGCGCGAGCCGGCTACACATACCACGCCCGATGCCGTGGCTCTGCAATCCCTGCTGGCCCACATGTTGGATGCGGGTTGTACCTATGTCTTCATGGAAGTCAGCAGCCATGCCTTAGAGCAGGAGCGCCTTGCCGGTACTGATTTTTCTGGAGCCGTGTTTACCAACTTGACCCACGACCATCTGGATTATCACGGCACTTTTAAGGCTTATCTCAAGGCCAAGAAAAAACTCTTCGACCAACTGCTGCCCAGGGCCTTTGCCCTCATCAATACCGATGACAAAAACGGGGCCGTGATGGTGCAAAATACCCGCGCTAAGGTATATCGCTATGGCTTGCGCCAAATGGCGGACTTTAAGGGCAAAGTCCTGTCTGCCGACGTGCATGGCATGGAGTTGTTGATAGATGGAGTAGAACTTCACTCCCCGCTATCCGGAGAGTACAACGCCTACAATCTGCTTGCCGCCTATGCCACCGCCCGCCTGTTGGACATGAAAAAAGAAGAAACGCTCACGGCGCTGAGCAGCCTCCAGGGGGCTGAGGGGCGCATGCAAAAGGTAAGAGCAGAGGGCACTTCCGTGCTGGGCATCGTGGATTATGCCCACACGCCGGATGCTTTGGAGAAAGTATTGTTGGCTTTGCGGGCCGGCCTGCAAAAAGGGCAGCGCCTGATTTGCATTGTCGGTGCCGGCGGAGACCGCGACAAGGCCAAGCGCCCGAAAATGGCAGCCATAGCAGCCGGCTACAG
>WGBN01000375.1 GCA_015494245.1 Saprospiraceae bacterium
CTTTGTAAGAGCCCATCTCCGATCCCCGAGCTGGAGCCAAAGCGGAAGATCGGGGAGCGGATTTTTGAAGATTAGCTTATCCTATGGCGCCGGCTCGGGAGATAGCCAATAGGGACGTGATAGAACGCGGATGACGCGGATGACGCGGGTTTTCGCGGATTTTTAAGCCAGTTCAACTTGACAATCTGTTTTCCAAGGGAGACAGGTCGCCAAAAACTTAATGAACCATTGTTAGGTACAATTGAAAGGAAAAGGTTCATTAAGTTTTTGGCAAAGCATTCAACCCCATGTACAGGGGCAGGGAATAAAGTTCATACTCCACGCGCTGCATCCCTCCTCCTATGGGAATCCGTATGTCCACCCGCATTGCCGAAGGCAAATCGGTATTGTAACGCACAGCTTTGGGCAGTTTTTTCTCGGCCATGAATACGTGCAATGAGCGTAGGCGGCCACTGCTTCCCGCCTTAACTTCTACGGGCAACAGTTCTCCGGTAAAATCCGGCAAAAAATCTATTTCGGCCTCGGCCTTCCGCTTTTCACGCAACCAATAAAACAGACTCCTCTCCATAAACAAGGGGCCTGAAGCGATGAGTTGCTGCCCTATAAACTGCTCGGCCAATGCCCCTTTGTGATTGGTGACCAGTTCTTCCACATCTAAAAGACGCAACTTAAGCTGGTGGTTGAGCAAACCGATATCCAAAAAAAGCAGTTTAAAAACCCGCTGGTTCTTGTCCTTACTCAGGGGAATACCACTCGCCTTAGACGCATATACAAAGTGAATCAGACGGCTTTTTTCCAGCAGCTCTAAAGCCTCCCTGATTTGAGCTGAGCGCCAACCGGCTTCGGGATTCACAGAAGAAAATTTAAACTTTCGGCTCGTTACGGCAGGAATGTACTCCAGCAAATACTGCATAATCTCCTGCTGCTTCCGGGACCCATACTTTGCAAAATCCAAAGCATAAGAAGTCAAAATCCGCTCGTGTATTTTTTCCACCTCCAACAAACTGCCGGTCTCCGCAAAAACGCTCACCGCCTCCGGCATGCCTCCTATAAAATAGTAATACCGTACCCATTTCAGCAGTTTCTCGTGTACAGGGCGGCTCATAACATCCCGCTTTATCTGAAAGCCCTCCAAATAATCAGCCAGAGCAGTCTCTCCCATACCCCATAGAAACTCCGTAAAATTCATGGGATACATATAGACAAATTCCACCCGTCCTACCGGCATGGAATAACTCCATGTACTCAAAGTAAAATCCAGTAAAGAACCCGCCGCCACGAGGTGTAAGCCGGGCTTCTCCTCAAAAAAATATCGCAAGCGCACAATGGCCTCCGGACAAGCCTGTATTTCATCCAAAAACAACAAAGTCTGCCCCTCAACAAGCGGTACGCCTTTCAGCAATTCAATGCCCCGACATATTTCCCCGATATTCTCTGCCCGAAACAACTCCCGAAAAGCTGCTTCATGTTCAAAGTTAATTTTGACATAGTGCGTAAAATGAGCCTTTCCAAACGCATCCACTACGTAGGTCTTACCCACCTGCCGTGCTCCCCGAATGAGCAAAGGCCGGCGCGTCTTGCTCTCTTTCCACGCTCTCAGATAATCGTCTATTTGCCTTTTCATACTGCAAAAATAACAAAATACCCGGTATTTTTAGCATAAAACATGATGAAAATACCCGGTATTTTAAGCATAAAATATGACAAAAATACCCGGTATTTTGAACATCAATGGTTCATTAAGTTTTTGGTCACCTGTCTCCATTGAAAAACAGGCTATCAAGACAAAAGAACAGAACCCGCTTTTTTACGTTTTTCTTTAAAACTCCGGAGAGGTCTCCGGCTCGCTATACGGGCCCGGAGACCTCTCACTACGATAATGATGCGCTTTCTCCTGACAATCCTCAGTCTGCTACTCTGCACTTCCCTGCTGCATGCGCAGTCGTGGAAGACAAAGCGCATTCAGGCCGACACCACCTGGCAGGACATAGACAGCCTGACCATACTCAACTACAGCATGAGGGTTTACAAGCCCGGAGGAGACAGCCTCCCGCGGGCTTACTGGCAGTTGGAAAACCACAGCTTCCGCATCCGCCCACGGCATTTCACGAAAGTGCCTGACAGCCTGCTGCTACACTATCAAACCCTGCCCTACGACCTGGGCCGGAGCCTCATGCTCTTTGACAGCTCCGAACTCACCCGCGTCGAAGGCGGCATCCTCCACAGCATACGAGCCGAATCCCAGCCCCGCGGCTACAATCTGCCCACCGGCAACAGCGGTCTGAAGTACAGCGGAGATTTCTCCCGCGGCATCAGCCTCGGCAACAACCAAAACCTCAGCCTCAACTCCGGCCTTCACCTGCAAATGAACGGCCTCATCGGCGACGGCATCCGCCTGCGGGCAGCCATCACCGACGAGAACCTGCCCATACAACCGGAGGGCAACACCCAACAACTCCGCGAGTTCGACAGGGTCTATATCCAAATCGAAAAAGACCGCAACCAGCTCACCCTCGGCGACTACCGCCTGCAGGCACTGCCCGAAAGCTACTTCATGCGCTTCGACAAAAAGCTCGAAGGCGCCAGCTACAGCCAAAGCTTCCGCCTCGGAGAAAATGCCTCCGGCAAATTGCGCGCCTCCGCAGCCGCCAACCGCGGAAAATTC
>WGBN01000376.1 GCA_015494245.1 Saprospiraceae bacterium
CTTTGTAAGAGCCCATCTCCGATCCCCGAGCTGGAGCCAAAGCGGAAGATCGGGGAGCGGATTTTTGAAGATTAGCTTATCCTATGGCGCCGGCTCGGGAGATAGCCAATAGGGACGTGATAGAACGCGGATGACGCGGATGACGCGGGTTCTCGCGGGTTTTAAGCCGGTTCAATATAATACACCATTTTCCAAATGAGACCTGCCCGCTGGTGGGTAAGAGCAGCCGAACTCGCTCCCAACCCATGAAGTACCCCCCCTTCGACTATGCTTAGGAGTCCCCGCTTGCCTCTTTTCGGAGTCAGGGTAGTCAAGCTGGACCAACTAAAACCCGCGAAAACCCGCACAACCCGCGTCATCCGCGTTCTATCACGTCACTATTGCGCGTCATCTGTCAGGCTGAGCCTGCCTGCCTACTCACCAAACAACCCCATATTTACGCAAATTCCGACAGCAACCATTCTAATAAATATACCTATTTTTGCCCCCGAAATTTTTGAAGCACCATAAAGAACACGCAACATGCCTTACCTCTTTACCTCCGAATCCGTTTCGGAAGGACATCCCGATAAAATAGCTGATCAGATCTCTGATGCGCTGGTAGATCACTTCCTGGCTTTCGACCCCAACTCCAAAGTGGCCTGTGAAACCCTCGTTACCACAGGGCAGGTGGTGCTGGCCGGAGAGGTCAAATCCGGTGTGTATCTGGACGTTCAGCAAATTGCACGCGACGTCATCCGCGACATTGGCTATACCCGCTCGGAGTACATGTTTGAAGCCAATTCCTGTGGCGTCTTTTCGGCCATTCACGAGCAGTCGCCCGACATCAATCGCGGCGTGGAGCGACTGAAACCCGAGGAGCAGGGCGCCGGCGACCAGGGCATGATGTTTGGCTATGCCACTGATGAGACGGAAAACTACATGCCCCTGGCGCTGTATCTCTCCCACAAACTCTTGCAGGAGCTGGCCGCCATCCGCAAAGGCGGCGAGATGATGACTTACCTGCGCCCCGACTCCAAATCGCAGGTAACCATCGAGTATTCCGACGATCACCGCCCCATACGCATAGACACCATCGTCTTGTCCACCCAGCACGACGATTTTGACGAAGACGAAAAAATGCTGCGAACCATACGCGAAGACGTGATCAACATCCTCATCCCGCGCGTGATGGAGCAGTGCTCGCCCGAACTGCGGGCCCTTTTCAACGACGACATCACCTACCACGTCAACCCCACGGGTAAATTCGTCATCGGCGGCCCGCATGGCGATACGGGCCTGACCGGCCGCAAAATCATCGTTGACACCTACGGCGGCAAGGGCGCTCATGGCGGCGGCGCTTTTTCCGGCAAAGACCCCTCCAAGGTGGACCGCTCTGCCGCCTATGCCACCCGCCACATCGCCAAAAACCTCGTGGCTGCAGGCGTCTGCAAAGAAGTTTTGGTGCAGGTCTCCTATGCCATTGGCGTGGCCGAGCCGACCAACATCTTCATCAACACCTACGGCACGGCCCGCGTCAATCTGAGCGACGCCCAAATTGCCGAACGCGTGAAGGAACTCTTCGACATGCGCCCCTACGCCATTGAGCAGCGCCTGAAATTGCGCAACCCCATTTACCGCGAAACGGCAGCCTACGGCCACATGGGCCGCAAGCCCGAAACCAAAACCCTCAGCTTCCGCGATGGCGCAGGCAATGAAAAGACCTTCTCCGTCGAGACCTTCACCTGGGAAAAACTGGACATGGTAGAGGACGTCAGGAAGGCCTTTGGACTGTAAAATCCCCGCTTTCATCGAAAAAATAAACTCATGCGGATGCTTTGCCTTTATCTTTGGAGCAAAACATCCGCATGAGCCTGATTTCCGTTCGCGATTTGAAAAAGCAGTACGTCATGGGCAAGACCGTCGTCCATGCCCTGCGCTCCATCACCCTCGATATTGACCGCAACGAATACGTCGCCCTGATGGGCCCCTCGGGCTCGGGCAAGTCCACCCTGATGAACATCCTCGGCTGCTTGGATACGCCCACCGAAGGCACTTACATCCTCAACGGCCGCGACGTCAGCCGTCTGACCGACGACGAGCTGGCTTACATCCGCAACCGCGAAATCGGCTTTGTATTCCAGACCTTCAACCTGCTGCCCCGCTTCACGGCTTTGGAGAACGTCGCCCTGCCCCTCATTTATGCCGGCCTGCCGCGTTCGGAGCGCGAGCAGCGGGCGCGCAAAGCCCTCGAAGAAGTCGGCCTCGGCGACCGCATCACCCACAAGCCCAACGAGCTTTCCGGCGGACAGCGCCAGCGCGTGGCCGTAGCCCGTGCCCTGGCCAACAACCCCTCCATCATCCTGGCCGACGAACCTACGGGCAACCTCGACACCAAAACTTCGCTGGAAATCATGCAGCTCTTCAACCAAATCCACCAGGCCGGCAACACCGTCATCCTCGTCACCCACGAACCCGACATCGCCGAATATGCCAAAAGAATTGTCTATCTTCGCGATGGAATGATCGAAAAAGAAGCTTTTCGTTCGGAAGCCGAGGCTTAAGGTGCTCACGCTTGATTTCAAAGTTGCATAAAAATAGATGGCACCATCTGACAATTGAACCTTTATTAGAAAACCCGCGGAAACCCGCGTCATCCGCGTCATCCGCGTTCTATTGGCTATTGATGCCAGACAGCAATGCCTCAATAGAATCTGCCTGCAGCAGGTAGGCGCGGACTTCGGCAAGTTCAGCCTGACAGATGACGCGGGTTCTCGCCAAGTCAACTTGATAGCCTGTTTCCAATAGAGACAGGTGTCCAAAAACTTAATGAACCATTGTTACAGGACAGAAGCAATCAAAGCATGGCATTTCGCATTTACACCAAAACCGGCGACGACGGCACCACAGGCCTTTTCGGCGGAGGTCGCCGCTCCAAAGCAGATTTACGCATAGAAGCCTACGGCACCATTGATGAGCTAAATGCTCATCTCGGCTTGCTGATGGCCTGGCTACCTGAAGGGGGGGGAGTATTCGCCTTTCGGCAAGCTCAAGGTAACACCTTTCGGCAAATGCAAGGAAACAAGCCTTTCGGCAAATGCTTCGACTGGCTTACGCGCTTGGCTACCCGCGCTCAGCATACTGC
>WGBN01000377.1 GCA_015494245.1 Saprospiraceae bacterium
GGGTAGGAGGGGCAAACGCACAGGTCTTGGTTTCGGAAGACTTTGAGGACGGCTCTTTGCCTTCGGGCTGGACCATACAGACGCTGGCTTCTGATGGCGGCTGGAACTTTGGTACTGCCAGTGATTTGGCCAGTTCTTTTTGGCCCCTCCCCGACAATGGCTCTTTGATTGCAGCAACCAATGATGACGCCTGCGATTGTGACAAATCTGCGGATTACCTGATTATGCCGGCTGTGGACCTCACCGGTGTTATGGCTCTTCAACTCAACTTCGATATGAGTTTTGCAGGTGGCTCTTACAATGGAGCTACCGAGCATGCGTATATCGAGTACTCTACGGATGGAGGCTCAAGCTGGACTCAATTCATGGAAATCCCCGGAACGGGCGACGTGACCTGGGTGGAGCAGAGTGTGGACCTTTCCGCTTTGGCACAACAGACTGACGGAAATGTAATGTTCGCTTTCCGCTACGATGATAATGGCGGCTGGCTTTTTGGCTTTGCCGTGGACAATGTACTGCTTTACACGCCGGCAGCGCTGGATGTGGCTTTGGCTTCTCTGGATGCTGTGGCCCCTTATGCAGTGGTAGGCGATGACATTACCATATCGGGAACCATTTTCAACAATGGCCTGGATACCATCCAGAGCGTGGATGTTTCCTGGACAGATGGTACCAACACTTATACGGATAACCTGACGGGTTTGAACCTGATGCCGGGTGCGACTACCAACTTCACGCACTCTACACCTTTTACGGTAAGCGGCTATGAGAGCTATACCATCTCTGTTATGCTTTCCAATCCCAATGGTAGCGCTGACGGCCTGCCGGTGAACAACAGCGCCGAATTTAACGTAACCGGCTTGTCCTTCCTTCCGGAAAAGAAAATCTTTGCCGAAGAAGCCACCGGTACCTGGTGCGGCTGGTGCCCCCGGGGCGCTGTTTTCATGGAGTACATGGCAGAGACTTATGGAGACTCTTATGTAGGTGTAGCTGTCCACAACGCAGACCCCATGACGGTTACTGCTTATGACAATGGGCTTACTTCTTTCCCCAGCTTTTCGGGTTTCCCCTCTGTGGTCTTTGAGCGCGATGTGATTATTGACCCCTCTGAACTGGAAACTTATTACAACGACTATATCAGTAGAGGCACAGCCGTACAGGTAGAAGTGACCAATGCCGTTCTCGATGTAGCTACTCGTCAATTGACTGTTGAGGCCAATTCTACTTTTGCTACTTCATTCACTGCTGCTGATTTCAGCTCTTTTTTTACGTTTAAGGAAGACAACGTAACCGGCACGGGCAGCGGCTACGATCAGGCCAACTACTATTCCGGTGGCGCTGCCGGAGCGATGGGCGGTTATGAAAACCTCCCCAATCCCGTTCCTGCTGACCAAATGGTTTACAACGATGTGGCTCGCGACATCCTTCCGGGCTTTAACGGACAGGAAGGCATTGAGGACGTAGCGCCGGATGATGTCGTTAGCTCTCAAATGACCTATGATTTCCCCAACAACTGGGACCCCCGCGAAATGGAAGTGGTCTTTGTCATGCTGGACAATATCCATGGCGGAGCAGCTTTGAATGCAGATGCTTCTGAAATTACCATCATTTGTCCTCCCAACCTGGATATGGATGTGGCCGTCAATGGAGAGTCTGCAGCAGGGGCCGGTGATGGCAGCATTGTGGTAGAACCGAATCTCGGTATTGCTCCCTTTACCTATATGCTCGACGGTGTAGAAGTGAGTGATGTCATCACCAACCTCTCCGGTGGTGATTACGAGTTGATCGTAACCGACAATGCCGGTTGCTCCGATACAGTAACAGTTAATCTCTCCGTAGATACCAAAGACATCGAAGGCTTGCAGAAGTTCTCCATTTTGCCGAACCCCGCTCGCAGCCAGGCTGTCGTGGATGTAGCCTTTGACAAAACGGTTGCTCTGGACATTGAGGTCAGTGACCTGACCGGCCGCGTTGTATATAGCCGCCATATCGGCCAGACCTCCGGTGGCCGCTACGAATTAGACCTGGCCAACCAGGCAGAAGGTATGTATCTGGTGCGCTTGAAAGTCGAAGACCAAACGCGCACGCAGCGCTTGATTTTGATGCATTGATGCATCTCTGTTAAGCCGGTAAAGCCTGTTCGGGCAACTGCCCGGACAGGCTTTTTTTCTTAAATATCTCTTAAAATGTCATCTAAACTCCACTTGAAACGGTTAGATTTACGTAGTTTTGCGATAAATAAGTGAAACCACTTTAAAAAAAATGACATCATGAAGCAGGCCTTACACTCTTTGTTTTTTCTTCTTCTGTTTTTGTCCGGCTTGTCGGCTCAGGTGAGCGTGAGCGTGGACCCTAACCCCTGGTCGGGCACCTTGTCAGCCGATTTGAGCGATGAATGGTCGGAAGTCATTGCTCATGCAAATTTCACCAACAACGATGCTGCTCAGCAGAGCTTTCGCTGGTACATAGATGTACAAAGCGCTCCGGCAGAATGGCAGTTTCGCATTTGCGACAACAATGCCTGCTATGGTACTTCTACGGTTACCAATTACGACCCCAATGGCTTTCAGGAGCCTGTCGTTCTCGGAGCCGGAGAAAGCAGCATACTGGACCTCCACGTTTTGCCGAAAGGCGTAGCCGGCACAGCAATTGTTCATGTCCAATTGTCGGTTGTTGAAGACATCAGCACGGTTTTGGAAACGGCTGTATATGAAGTTACGATTGAAAATTCCGTAGCTACTTTTGATTTGGTTTCGGCCCAGCGCGTGCGCATCTATCCGAATCCCGCTACAGACTATATTGCATTGACGGAGACTTCGGGCATTGACCAAATTGTAGTGTATAATATGATTGGGCGCGTGGTGCGTACCTTTGATGTGGCAAACAACCGCTCCTACTACATGGCAGACTTACCCGATGGCTTGTATCTGGTAAGCCTTGTCAATCGCGAGGAGGGCGTCATTCGTACCGTTCGCCTGCGCAAGCAAAATGAGCTCGCGCCTTAATGAAAAGCATAGCCTGCTTCTGAAAAGGGGAAAACATTACCGGATGTTTTCCCCTTTTTATCTGGGCGGATACTCAAAAAAATTGCGTGGCGTTTCGTACAGGCGAATGTGCAGGTCCAGATGCTCCGGCAGCGCTTTGCGCAGAATTTCCCAGATGATGTAGCAAAAGTGCTCCGAAGTGGGAATGAGCTCTTTAAATTCTTCGGTATCCAGATTCAGGTTTTTGTGGTCAAAGCGCTTTTCGATCTTTTCGTAGATGATCTCTTTGAGCTCTTTTAAGTTGATGACCATGCCGGTTTCGGGATCTACCTCGCCGGTAACACATACTTCCAGTTCGTAGTTGTGGCCGTGATAATTGGAGTTGGCACAAAGGCCAAAGACTTCTCTGTTGCGCGCATCGCTCCAGTCGGGCCGGTAGAGGCGATGGGCTGCATTGAAATGGGCTTTACGGATAACGGATATGCGCATCTTGTCGTTTTAGTCTTCTTCGTGCATTTCTGCATAATGCTGCATGGAAGCGCCGCCTTTGCGGTTTTGCTCGGCCAGCGTCCAGCCATCGGTTTTGGTGGTTTGCAGCCATACATTTGCCGATTTGCGGAACACCTGGACGTTGAGTCCGTATTTTTCATGTACGAGTCGTTCAAAGTCCCGTACCGTCATGTCGTCGTTGATTTTAAAGTCGCCTTCGTTGTGAATGCTGCGCACCTGCCCTATGGTCAGGTGGTCGTCTAAGAGCTCTTGTTTTAGGGAGGGCTCACCCGGATCGTGAGGTTTGGCGAAGAATTCCAGTTTGAGATAGGGGAATTTTTGATTGAACTCCCGTTTAACTTCGGCCAGAGTCTTTTGATCGGTGATGTACATAGCTCGGCTTTTGATGAACAAAAAAGAAGAAGTCCTTTCCTTCAAAAAAGGGATGCTTGGCCACAAAGAGCAGAGCATCTGACTACAAAGATACATTTTCGGGCGTATATGTCATTGACTAAAATCAAAAGACTTGCTGACAAAAATCATTCTGAAAATGCCTTTAAAGCCTGCATCTTGCGGCCGTAATGAAGGGCTTTTTCATCTTAATTTAAATAGAGCATTATGAATTTTCTTTCACCCGTTTCTGATTTGATGACCACATCTCTTGTGTCTGTAGGGCCTGATGACAGCATATCTGTTGTGCAAGGGGTCTTTGAGTCCTATAAGATCCACCACGTGCCGGTAGTGGAAGGCGATAAATTGGTGGGCATGATCAGCAAGAACGATCTTTACCACTTCATGAGCAATGTTTGCAAGGAAGAAGCTCCTGAAGGTAAAAACCCCTTGAAAGAGCTGCACGAAGTGCCGGTCAAAAAGATTATGACCTCCGGCCTGGCACGACTGGAGCCCGGCGATCGCATTGATGTGGCACTTGAGCTTTTTAAAATCAATCGCTTTCATGCCATCCCCGTAACAAAGGAAGATCGCACCCTTGTGGGCATCCTCACTACGCATGATTTGATCAAAGCACTGGCAGAAGGGGATTTAAAAACAGATTAGCCTCAAAGCTGTATGGTTGAGTTGACTATTCTCGGTGTTGGATGTCACAGGCATCAGGCTTTGCGCAACAACCTCCTGGATGCGCTAAAAGCCTTTCGCTTTGAGTTGTGCCTCTATGAAGAGTCATCTATTGAAGCCCTGATGCAATACCCCATCTCCGGCACGCCCTCTCTCTTGCTCGATGGAAAAATCGTCGTGGAAAACCGCGTGCCCTCCGTGGCAGAATTGCGCAAATTGCTGCGAAGGCATCTGAAAAAAATCCATTTGGAATCTTTAGAGAAATGAGGTTTTGTGATGGGCCCGGTGGAATCGCATAGCATAATGCAAGCTGTTGCGTATCTTGCGCCTTAAAAAACGATGAAGCGCATTACCCTGTTTCTCTTTTTCGTCAGCCATGCCCTGCTTTCGGTGGGGCAGCAGCCCATTACCTTAGAAGACATTTGGCAGTACTACACCTTTTGGCCTGAGAGTACGCCCGGCTTTAACTTTCAGCAGGATGGAGTGCATTACAGCTTGCAGGAAGGGAATCGCATCCTGCAATACGACCTGCGCAGTGGTGAGCAGACAGCTGTGCTGTTTGATTTGCAGGAAGTGGCCGGAGCGCAGGGAGCAATCGGCGACATGGAGTCCTATGCCTTTAGCCCCGATGAGCAGAAGATACTCATTGCTACGCAAGTAGAGCACATCTATCGGCATTCTACCCGCGCAGCTTATTACGTGTATGACGGCCACTCCCTGACGCCCCTTTTTGAAGAGGGTAAGCAGCGCTACGCGACCTTCAGCCCGCAGGGCGATAAGGTGGCCTTCGTGTATGAAAACGACCTCTACTACAAAGACCTCAACAGCGGAGAGGTGCATCGCATCACCACGGACGGCCGGCGCAATGCCATCATCAACGGCGCGACCGATTGGGTGTATGAAGAGGAGTTTTCCTTTGCGCGGGCTTTCCAATGGGCACCCGACGGCAGCAGCATCGCTTACTATCGCTTCGACGAGAGCGAAGTGCCGGAATTTACCATGACGCTTTACAAAGACGAGTTGTACCCCGAATACGTTACTTTCAAATA
>WGBN01000378.1 GCA_015494245.1 Saprospiraceae bacterium
GCAAAGGAGCTACGGCGCTCTCATCCCAAAAAAAATCCGGCCAGGCAGGCTGTTGATGGATGTATTTCATATTCTCCGCATATTCTCCGCAAAATCTGCGGTGAATATACGACTTTTCATCCGTACAGCGAAATGACGTACCTTTGCAACTTCGCAAAAACAACCCATGAGTTTTAAAGAAGAAATACAAAGACGCCGCACTTTCGCCATCATCAGCCATCCCGATGCGGGTAAGACTACGCTGACGGAGAAGCTCCTGCTCTTCGGAGGAGCCATCCAGGTGGCGGGAGCGGTCAAGTCGAACAAGATCAAACGCACGGCCACTTCCGACTTCATGGAAATTGAAAAGCAAAGGGGCATCTCGGTGGCCACCTCCGTCATGGGCTTTGAGTACAAGGGGCGCAAGATCAACATCTTAGATACCCCCGGCCACAAGGACTTTGCGGAAGACACCTACCGCACCCTCACGGCCGTGGACAGCACCATCGTCGTCATTGACGTGGCCAAAGGCGTGGAGGAACAAACCGAAAAGCTGGTCAAAGTCTGCCGCATGAGGGATACGCCCATGATGATCTTCATCAACAAGCTGGACCGCGAGGGCAAGGACGGCTTCGACCTCTTAGACGAAATCGAGGCTAAACTGGGCCTGACGGTAACGCCCCTGAGCTGGCCCGCCGGCATGGGGCAACGCTTCAAAGGCGTCTATGACCGCTATGACAAAAAGCTCATCCTCTTCCGCCCCCACGGCAAGCAGGAAGAAGAGGAAAGCGTGAAAATCACCGAGCTGAGCGACCCGCGCTTAGACGAGCATTTAGGCGAAAGCCTGGCCGAAGAGCTGCGCTCCGAAAACCACCTCATCGAAGAGGTCTATCCCGCCTTCGACAAAGAAGCCTACCTGCGCGGCGAACTGACGCCCGTGTTCTTCGGCAGCGCCATCAACAACTTTGGCGTCAAAGAGCTGCTGGATTGCTTTGTGGAGACGGCCCCCGCCCCGCGCCCCCGCGAAGCCGAAGAGCGCATCGTGCAGCCGGACGAAGAGAAGCTCAGTGGCTTCGTCTTCAAGATTCACGCCAACATGGACCCCAAGCACCGCGACCGCATTGCCTTCCTGCGCATCTGCTCGGGCGTCTTCAGGCGCAACACCAACTACCTGCACGTGCGCCAAAACCGCAAGCTGAAATTCCCCAACCCCACCTCCTTCATGGCAGCCAAAAAGGAAGTCATTGAGGAGGCCTTCCCCGGCGACGTCATCGGCCTGTACGACAGCGGCAATTTCAAAATCGGAGATACCCTCACAGAGGGCGAACTCCTGCACTTCAAGGGCATCCCCAGCTTCTCCCCCGAGCAATTCCGCATGGTCATCAACAAAGACCCCATGAAGCAAAAGCAGCTCAACAAGGGCCTGCTGCAGCTCATGGAAGAAGGCGTAGCCCAGTTCTTCCGCCGCGAGCACGACGGCGCCCGCATCATCGGCACCGTGGGCGCCCTGCAGTTTGAAGTCATCCAATACCGCCTGCAACACGAGTACGGCGCCTCCGTGGACTACGAACCCATGCGCATCCACAAAGCCGTATGGGTCTCCTCCGACAATCCCGAAGCCTGGAAGGAGTTCCTCACCCGACGCCGCCGCGATTTGGCCAAAGACATCCACGACCAATGGGTCTTCCTCGCCGAAAGCGCCTGGATACTGCAAACTACGCAGGAGAATCATCCGGAAATAGTGTTTAGCTTTACTTCGGAAAGGTAAACCTACCCCTCAAAAACCCTCCTCCCGAAAATTGTACACTACACCTATACCCGAATACCAGGGCGTAAAAGCCTTATCTCCAAAATAAGGGATGATCTGCCTGAACTCCAACTCATAGTGCTCATCCAAGGCATACCCTATGCTGTAACCGATGCCAAAGACATTGGTGTAACGGGGAAATTGGATAAGATGCCCATCCATTTCTCGCTGCAGTTGCCTCCAGGGTTCGTTATCATTCCTGATGGGATGCCAACCAAGGCCAACGACCCACTTACCGTTTCTCTTCCCTTCAAAATACTTCTTGAACATGATGTTGGTTGTGGATATGTAGCCTATCACATCGTTGGAGTGTGTTCCGCCTATTAAACGCTTCCATACATCCCTGCTGACGATGACAGAAGCATCATACTTCGGGAAATAATAACCAATACCCAAGCCTGGGACTATACCCACAGGATTGAACAAATCATCATTGACCGTATGGTAATACTTGACAGGCATCAAATGCAGGGAGATAAAAGGGAAAAAATGATCCCAAGCCGGATTCTCCGTTTTTTTCTCTTCGGCCTCTCTTCGTCCTTTCAAATGCAAGGGAAAAAAACGATAAACAGACACACCATACAAATAAGA
>WGBN01000379.1 GCA_015494245.1 Saprospiraceae bacterium
ATCGGTAAGCCCCGGACGAACGCTAAGGACTTTTCGCTGTTCGGGGCTGTAATGCTGCACATAGCGGGGCACTTCGGGCCGGGGGCCGACGATGCTCATATCGCCGCGGAGGATGTTCCACAACTGAGGGAGCTCATCCAATTTGTAGCGGCGCAAAAAACGCCCCACGGGCGTAATGCGCTTGTCGGCACCCACGGTGAGCAGGCCTTTGCGGTCAGACCTGGCGTACATGCTGCGAAATTTTAGCAGCTGAAAGGGCTTGCCATGACGGCCAATGCGGGTTTGACGATAGAAGACGCCTCCCTTCGAACTCAGCCCGACGCTCAGGGCGAGGAGCAGGAAGAGAGGCGAAAAAACGATGAGTGCAGAGCCGGCTGCGAGAACGTCAAAAATGCGCTTTGCCATGCGGCAAAGATAAAAAGTCTGCCGGCAGGGTGAACAGTTTTTTTACTCAAAGGGCTTGTCGCTGTACTCAATTTTGCCAACTGTAAAGCCCCCGTCTTCGACTACTTTGGCAATCTCCTTTTTGCCGGGCTTCTGCTCGACAGGTGTAGAGAGGTATGCCAGGCCTTCTTTGAGCTGGATATCCACCTTGTCCACACCGGCCAGTTGAAGCAGGTCCTGCTCCATGCCGTAAGCGCAATAAGGGCAGGCCAGTCCGAAGATCTCAACCTTGATGTAAACGCGCTGCTCCTCCTGAGGCGCCTGGGCATTTGCCGAAAGGATAGAGAAAAAAAGGCTCAAAAGGACAAAAACCAAATTGACCGGTAAAGTGCTTTTCAAAAACGATTTCATGGGAAGTGAGTTTTAGTGAAGAAGAAAGCGCGTACCCAGCAGGACGACATAGCGGGTTTTGTTGCTATCAATGATGTTGAATCGCGTCCGGAAGAGTACGGGAATTTGGAAGCTGGCTTCGAAGAGTATTCTGCGCCCGGGGATAAATTGAATGCCCGGGGAAAGAAAGAGGGTGTGCAAATCGAGAGGAACCAAGTAGGAACCATTGAGCTCGAGCAGGGTGTTGAGTTGTTTTTGCGGATATTTTGGCGGCAGCAAGGGAAGACTGACGCCAAAATTGTACAAAAAGCGGTCGGCAGCCTTGCGCGAAGTAAACACATAACCAAAATCGCTGTACAGCCCTATGGACGAGGAAATTCTGCCTGCTACAAACCCGACATAAGTCTGATGAATGCCTGCGCCTATGGGCGGCGAAGAGAGGGTATTTCCGCTGGGAAAGGTATGCTGCACTTTGGCGAGTATGCGGAAGGTTTTTGCCCTGCCATCCCTTTTAAAAATCTGGTATTTGGCAAAGACGGAGGCATCGGTCAAGCCCGAAGCGGCTTCAGCTTCGCCGGGCTTGACGTATTTGAAGGGAAGGATGCCTCCGACTTGAAATTTGGGCGAGATGTTGTAGGGAATCCCCAGGGGTTGCACGTAAACAAAGCCCTCTTCTTTGAGGATGAGTTTGCCAAAGGTGCGCAGGCCATTGCCCTCCAGGCCGAGCATGACAGGCGTACCGGTGAGAATGGGCGGCCCCTGGGCAAAACCCATACCTGTGAGGAATAGCGCGATGAGCAGGCAAAATGTTTTATTCATTTTGAGTTGTGTTTTATGAACAGTAGTTCATTAACGTTTTTGGGTAGCCTACATCATGAGGCCTGCCCGCTGGTGGGTGAGCGCAGCCGAACTCTCCCCCAGCCCCTGAAAGAGTGCCCTCCCGCCTCTTTTCGGAGTTCGGGTGGTCAAACTGGACCAACTAAAACCCGCGGAAACCCGCACAATCCGCGTCATCCGCGTTCTATTAAGGCCTAATAGCCAATAGAACGCGGATGACACGGGTGCAGCGGATTTTCGCGGATTTAGCCAGTTCAACTTGATAGCCTGTCTTTCGATGGAAACAGGCAGCCCAAAACTTAATGAACCATTCATTGTTAATGAACCATTTATGAACAACAGCAGTCTCCGGAGCTTTCTCCCGCCTCTTTTTGCTGGATGGGCGGACAGGGAACGCTGCCGTAAGAGCAATAGACGCAGCAATCTCCCTCCTTGGGCTTGAGGAGTTCTTTGCAGTTCTCACAGACGTAAAAGAACTGACAGGCCTCGGTGGGCATGGTCTCCTCTTTTTGATGGCCGCAGTGAGGGCAGGTGATGACGGATTGGAGTTGAATTTCCATTGGACTTGGTTTTACAGTGGTTGACGTGAATGTGCTTATTCATTGGGCGCTTCAGAGATGCCGGTGATGGTGTAGCCGGTTTCTCCGATGGCTTCTTTGATGTCTTCTATGCTGGTTTGCGAGGGGTCGAATGTTACCGTGGCATTGCCTTCTTTATAGGAGGCATCCACTTTAAAAACCCCTTTGAGCGGATTGACAGCCTGACGGATGTGCTCTTCGCAGCCCGTGCAGGTCATGCCTTCTATGCCGATGTAGAGCGTTTGCACCCCATCGGCATCGGAAATGACGGGAACTGCTTTTTCCTGCTTTGGGTAAAAAGCAGCCGAGTAGTAGGGGAAGGCCGTCATGGCCAGGGCAAAGACCGTCATCATGCCGAGGAAGAGGCGCGATTGCAGGAAGGAAGGCTTCTCAGAAGCCTCGCACTGGCACCCCACTTCCTTCTTGGGCTTGAGCGTTTGATACCAGGCAAAGCCGAGGGCCAATACCGTAAAGCCGATGAGCCAGGGCCTGAAAGGCGTCAGCCAGGAAAAAGAAGAGGCCATGCCGGCGGCGCCGGAGATGAAGGCGATGAGCGGCACGATGCAGCAGAGAGAAGAAGCCAAAGCTGTCAGGATGCCGAGACCGATGATTTTTTTGTTGTCTTTCATGAGGTGTTTGTTTAAAAGTAAACCACATTGTTTTCAATCTGCTCAAAGAAGGGCGCAAACAACTCTTCATACTCGGGGGTGAGGGAGTAAAAAATCGTTTGCCCCTTGCGCTCGGGCCGGATGAGTTGCCTGTCCCTCAGCTTTCTGAGGTGCTGGGAAATGGCGGATATGCTCATGTCCAAAATGTCACTGAGGTCGCAAACGCAGAGTTTGGACTCGCGTTGAAGCAGGAACAAAATTTTCAGCCTGACGCTATTGCCCGCGAGGCTGAGTGCGTTGGCGAGCTGGGAAAAGGAAGCTTCCAACTCGCTTACTGTCTGCTTGCAAGAAGCAATTTGCTCTGCATCTGCCTGCAGGCGGATGCAGGTGGTCGGTTTGTTTTTCTCTTTCATAAGGCAAAGATAGGGGTGTTTGTTTATTTTAGCAAATGCTAAAATGATTTTTTAAGAAAAGAATAACATTTGGGGTACTCAGAACTCAGACTTTCAACATGACCTCACACACCCGTTCGACCTGTTCATCGGAGAGGTCGTAATAGACGGGCAGGGTAATTTCCCTTTCGTAGAAGCGGAAAGCATTGGGGTAATCGTCCATGCGGTAGCCTCTTTGGCGGTAGGCGCTGAGCAGGGGGAGGGGTTTGTAGTGTACATTGACGGCTACGCCGGCTTCGAAGATGCGCCGGATGAGGGCATTGCGTTCTTTTTCGCCTCCGCTGCTCATGCGGAGGAGGTAGAGGTGGTAGGAAGTTTCGCGTTCTTCATCGCGGTAGTGGGGCGTTTGCCATTGGGGGGCCGGTTGCAAATGGCGGTCATAGGCTTCGAAGATTTGGCGGCGGCGCGGCAGAATGTGGCTGGTGTATTTTTGGAACTGTGTCAGGCCTATGGCTGCCAGCACATCCGGCATATTGCACTTATAGCCCGCATCTATGACGTCGTACTCCCAGGCATTTTTTCCGAATTTGGCCAGGGCATCCTTAGATTGGCCGTGCAGGGAGAGGGTGTTGAGGGTTTTGTAGATTTCATCATTGTCGAAGGGCTCCGGCCAGTTGAGAGAGATGGCCCCGCCTTCGGCTGTCGTCAGGTTTTTGACGGCGTGAAAGGAATAGACCGCGGCATCGCTTTGAGAAGCTGCGGGAGCGCCCCGGTACCGGGCACCGAGAGAATGGGCTGCATCTGTGATGAGAGCTATGCGCCCCAGGGCTTCCTGACGTTCATTGGCAGGCCGGAAGAGGTGTTTAGATGCATGGATGAGCTGCTTCAGTCCCGCGTAATCTACGGGCAGGCCTCCCAGGTCCACGGGCATGATGGCTTTGGTGTGCTCGCTGACGGCTGCCGCCACAGCCTGAACGTCTATACAGGCATCCAAAGGGTTGATGTCCACCATCACGGGTTTAGCTCCGCAGTGAACGACTACATTGGCCGTAGCGCAATAGGTATAGGCAGGCACAATGACCTCATCGCCCGGGCCAATGCCGAGCCAGCGGAGCATCAATTCCATGCCCGCAGTGGCCGAAGAGACGCAAATTGTTCGTTTTACACCACTGAAATTTGTCAGCTGGTTTTCAAATTCTTTTGTTTTCGGCCCCGTGGTAATCCAGCCCGAGCGCAGGACTTCGCCCACTGAGGCGATGATATCCTCGTCTATATGAGGGGGAGAAAAGGGGATTTGCTTCATGAGAGATTATTGTAAATCCTTGATTTTCAGTTGATTACCCGGTGGGAAAGCTGCTCTATGGGCAAAAAAAAGAGCCGCGCCCCCTGCGCGACTCTTTTGACTAAATCCCATGAACATATTTACACCTTAAATTTTTTTGCAAAAAAGTGCAAAAAAAACTTGCTTCGTATTGGAAAGAACCCTTATCTTTGCAGTATCCTACCTAGTTATCCCGTGAACTGCTTTTTAGCAAGTTGAATCCTGTGAACAATTTTCTGAACTTGGAGGGCTGATTTCCCAAATCAGCCCTACTTTTTTTAGTTGGTTTCGTTTGTGTGTGTGTTTCTGAACTTGAAGGTGCATCTTTGTTGCTCATGAGCATAATAGAAGCGTGCCCCCGTGGGGTTGGGGGCCCCGCTACTACTAACAAATTATAATCCCATGAACAAAATATTCTTGGTCGCAGCTGATACCGTTTTCAAAAGGGGAACCAACCCGTCTTCCCCAAGACGGGTTGGCGCTTCAACAAATACAATCTCATGAAATGGTATCAAAAGCGAATTTAAATCTTGTCAAAATCGGCTCCATTTCTTTAAATTTGAGCCCTCATCCATCTCCTCTTCTGCCTTTACTTTCTTTTCACGGTACAAATGTGCAGCGAGATGTAGCTGTAGGCAAGTACAAATTTTTGGCTTTGTGAATGAATTTTTTAAAGAAGATTTTACTCAAGTCATTGATTAACAGCAAGTTATGACACAAAAAAGCCACACATTTGTGAATAAAAAATAATTTTTCTGCCGCTCATTTTTTTCACTTTTCAATCAAAAAAAGTGAAAAAGGGGGCAAAAAACTCTTCACGGCCCGATTTAGCGCGGCAGGTTTGGAGCCGTCCGGCGGGTTTCACTACCTTTGTCCTATGCGCGAAGGACTACATCCTGAAGGTGGGGAACTCTTGTACGCGGAGGTTTTACTGCCTTTGCCTTTACCGGGTACTTACACCTATGCGGTGCCTCCGAATCTGGCATCTGAAGTTTCTTTTGGCAAGCGCGTAGAGGTGCCTTTCGGCAAACGCAAACTTTACGCGGGCCTGGTCGTTGCCCTGAGCCCTCAGCGCTCCGGAGACAGCCGGCTGAAGCCCGTGCTTTCAGTGATTGACGAAACGCCGGTCATCCATCCCGTGCAGTGGAAGTTTTGGCAGTGGATGGCAGACTACTACATGTGTACGCCGGGAGAAGTGATGAACGCGGCCCTGCCCGCCCACCTCAAGCTGTCGAGCGAAACGCGGGTAGTCTTGAGCGAAACCCTGACGGATTTGCCCGATGCTCTGACGGAAAAAGAATACCTCATTGCCGAAGCCTTGAGCATACAGTCGGCCCTGCGCATTCAGGATGTGAAGGGCATTTTGCAACAACAGACGGTCTATCCCCTCATTCATCGCATGATGCAAAAGGGACTTGTACGCCTCGAAGAAGAGCTGAAAGAGACCTATAAGCCGCGGCAACTCAGCTGTGTGCGCCTGTGCGAGCCCTACGCCTCCAATCGGGATGCCCTCACGGAGGCTTTTGACCTGATTGCCCGCTCAGAGCATCAGACCAATTTGCTGCTGGCCTTCCTCGACCTGGAGCACAAGCGGCCCGAGCCCCGCCAAAGTGAACTCCTCAAACGCGCCAAAGCCCCCCACAGCAGCCTAAAAGCCCTGCAAAAAAAAGGCATCCTCGAGGTCTATACCCGCACCGTCAGCAGAATTGAGGACTATGAGGGAACACTCGAAACAGCCAGCCCGCTTTCGGCCCGGCAAAAAGAGGCTTTACAAGCAATTAAAGAGGCTTATGCCCCCCCTACAAGTACAGGAGAGGCGGCAGAAGGCGCTGAGCATGCCCCGGCCATACATTTGCCGAAAGGCAAACAAAAAAAGTCATCATTCAAACCCGTCCTCTTACACGGCATCACCGGCAGCGGCAAAACGAGGATTTACATAGAACTCATCAAAGAGGCTATAGAAGCCGGACAGCAGGTTTTGTACCTCCTGCCCGAAATCGCCCTGACAACCCAGATTGTGCAGCGCTTGCAAAAGGTATTCGGCAAGCAGGTTTTGGTCTATCACTCGCGCCTCAACAACAACCAAAGGGTAGAACTGTGGCAGGCCGTTTACGAAGGGCGCGGCATTGTGCTGGGCGCCCGCTCGGCCCTCTTCCTCCCCTTCTGCAAGCTCGGCCTGGTCATTGTGGACGAAGAACACGAGACCTCTTACCGCCAGCAGGACCCCGCACCTCGCTATCAAGGGCGGGATTCGGCGGTCTTTCTGGCGCATTTGCAGGGAGCACGCATCCTTTTGGGCTCGGCTACGCCGGCTCTGGAGTCGTACTACAACGCCCGCAAAGGAAAGTACGCCCTGGTAGAAATGAAGGAGCGCTACGGCGAATCCCAATTGCCCGAAGTCGAGGTCATACCCATGCGCGGACGCCCAAACAAAGGCCCCGCACACCTGAGCAAAGAACTCATCGAAGCCATTCAGGCAACCATAGAAGCAGGCGACCAGGTCATCCTCTTCCAAAACCGACGGGGGTATGCCCCGGCCCTGCGCTGCGAGACCTGCGGCTGGACGCAAAGTTGCGTGCAGTGCGACGTGAGCCTGACTTACCACAAGTATCGCCAGGAAATGCAGTGCCACTATTGCGGCTATCACACCAAGCTGGCAAAAACCTGCCCGGATTGCGGCAGTACAGACTTATTTCTTCAGGGCTTCGGCACCGAAAAAATCGAGGATGAACTGAAGATTTACTTTCCCGAACTGCGGGTGCAGCGCATGGATTACGACACCGTGCGCGGCAAGGGCAGCTATGCGCGCATTTTAGAAGAGTTTGACGAGGGGCAGATAGAAGTGCTGGTGGGTACACAGATGGTAACGAAGGGCCTGGATTTCGAGCACGTAGGGCTGGTGGGCATCGTCAGCGCCGACCAACTGCTGTGTTTTCCCGACTTCAGAGCTGCCGAACGGGCCTTCCAGCTGATGGTGCAGGTGGCAGGACGTGCGGGTCGCAAAGAAAAGCGCGGGAAAGTGCTGATTCAGGCTACCAATACAGCTCATCCCGTTTTGCAGGAGGTTTTGGAGCACAATTTTGAGGGCTTCTACAAGCGCGAACTGGCCGAGCGCCGCGATTTTTTCTATCCGCCTTTCAGTCGTTTGCTGCGCATCACGCTGCGGCATCGCAAGGCCCAACGGGTGAACGAGGCTGCGCGCATTTTTGAGGCCCGGCTGAAGCCCGTCTTCGGGCAGCACCTCGCCGGCCCGGCCGTGCCCCACATAGGGCGTGTGCGGGGGCAATACCTCATCCAAATGCTCATCAAAATGCCCCCCCGGCCGGCAGAAATCGCAAAATACAAGCGCTGGCTACGCAAATTGGGCGATTTTGTGCGCAAGCAGCCCGGCTTATCGGGCCTGCAAATCATCTACGAGGTGGACCCTTCTTGACTTAAAAGGCTCCTGTTAGGGTTGATTCGCCGTAAAGTAAAATCCCAGTCGCTGCTTTAGCTCTTCCGGCAGTTCCGGTTTTTCGGAACAGGGGATGAGCAGAGTTGAGATGTTGGCGAGGTCGAAAAAGAGGTGGTGTTTTTCGGCCGTCTTTTTGAGATAATCGTAGCCGGAGGAACCTCCCGTACCCATTTTTTTGCCAATCATGCGCAGAATCATTTGTGCATGGCGATAGCGCCAGTTGGTGAGCCACTCGTCCATTTCGACCAGGGCTGCCAACAGGCGATAGGGCATTTGCAGGATGGGCTCACTGCGGTAGATGTTGATGAAGAGGGCGGCCATGGTTGCCTTGTAGGAAAGTTTCAGCTTGCCCTCATCCAGGAGTTGCTGGTGATACTCCGGCGAGAAGACGTTTTTAAAATAAGCCTGATTGGCTTCCAACATGCGCAGCCGCAGTTGTTTGTGCTCGTCGTCTATGTCGGTAGCGAGGATGGCCGCTTTTTCGCGCTCGTACATATTGCGCACGGCTTTGGCGTAAGCCTTGAGGAAGTTGAAGTCGCCCACTTCGAGGAAGGGGGTGCGCTCCAGCCATTTTTCCAGGAGTTGCAAGAGGCTGTCTTCGGCTTCGATGGCTTCCAGTTCTTTTCTTTGCCTTTCGGCAAATGGTTCTTTGTAATCTTTTTGGCCATAGGTGATGCGGCCTTCCGTGCGCAGGCCGAGCAGGGCTTCCAACTTCCTGAACTGAAAGCTCTGAAAACCCGAGGCCGGCAGCAGATAGTTGCGGAAATCCAGAAAATCGAGCGGGCTCATGGTCTCCAGAATGCGAATCTGCCTGACCAGCAGTTTGAGAATCTCATTAATCCGCTCCACGCGGGCTACGGCCGTGCTGATGCTCTTTTCGTCTATGGAGTTTTGGCGAAACATCTGCATCAGCGAATCCATCTCATGCAGGATCTGCTTAAACCACAACTCATAAGCCTGGTGCGTGATGATGAACAGCATCTCATCGTGAGCCTCTACCCCCAACTCTTCACTGCGGGGATACTGAGCATCGAGCACTTTGTGGAGCTGCAAATAGTCGTTGTAGTGGACAGAAGCGTATTTTTTGTCGTCAGTGGTGGTAGGCATGGCGGAGAGGTTTTGGTTCGGGAGTAAAGATACGGGTTTGTGGGGAATGTGGACGCTTCGCGTCTAATGTGGAACCTGCCTGCTGCCGCGGCAGGCAGGCGCAAGCGTTCTAATGTGGAGGCCTTGCGGCCTCTAATGTGAGCCTACGCTCGCTTCGCATCGCGTAATCGTAAAAGAAACCCGCGCGATGCGAAGCGAGCGTAAAATCACATTAGAGTGCGAAGCACTCCACATTAGCGCCGCAGGCGCCACATTAGACGCGAAGCGTCCACATTAGACAAGGCGTCCACATTACCCCCTTTTCGCCAAGTAGATATCTTACAAAAGAAAATCCATATCAACCACTTCAACCCCGTTCTTCATCCGAAAGGCTTGCTTTACGGGGGCAATGACAAAGGTTTGGTCGGGTTGAACTTCTTCCAGCGCGTGCCAGAAGCTTCTGCTCAGGGTGGGAGAAGATGAAGCTTTGATTTCAAAAGCCAGAATTTCTTTACCTCTGACGAGGAGGAGGTCTATTTCAGAACCGGAGGAGGTGCGATAGAAGAAGGCTTCTCTGCCCGGGAACTTTTGGAGGAGGTTTTCAATGATGAGGCCCTCGTAAGAATACCCGAAGACGGGATGGACAAACAACTCTTCGTAGTTTTGAATTCGAAGAAGACTGTGCAAAATCCCGGCATCGCGGATATAGACTTTGGGGCGTTTCACCAAGCGTTTCTTGCTATTGGCATGCCAGGGAGAGAGAAGCCTCAGCATAAATGTTTTGTGCAGCACATCGGTATAATGGCGAACGGTATTGTGGCTTAGCCCCAAGGCATTTGCCAACTGGGAAAAATTGATGGGCTGGCCGTGCAAATGGGCGAGCATCTTCCACAGGCGATTTAAGGTAGCCGGAGGCAGATTGAAGCCAAAAGATGATAAATCCCGCTCTAAAAAAGTGGTGGTAAAATTTTCTAACCACTCAAGTGAGAGCTCATTATTAGAAGAGAGCAGCGCCCTTGGAAAGCCTCCTCTAAAGTGGTAGGTTTGCCAATCGCATCGCCCCTGCACTTCCTTCCACACAAAAGGCGGCAGTTCAAAATAAGCAATCCTGCCGGCAAGAGTCTCTGACGACTGTCTCAACAAATCAGGAGAAGCCGAGCCCAGAATCAAAAAGCGCCCTGTGAAGGAAGGGTCGTCCACAATGCTCCGAATAATGGGGAAAAGCCCCGGGCGCAACTGGATTTCATCCAGACAAATGGTCTTGTCTTTGTGCAGCATAAAGAAATCTTCGGCTTCGCTCAGCAATACACTGTCGGAGGGGCGTTCCAAATCCAGGTAAATATTCCTGTGAGAAGCCTCTGTAAGATGCCGGGCCAAAGTAGATTTACCAACCTGCCGCGCACCTATGATGGCCGTGACGGGGTTGTTCTCTAAACTGCGCCGGATGCGCTCTGTCAATATGCGGGGTATATACATCGCTGTATTTTTTCCTGGCAAAAATAGGTAAAACTTTGCAAACTGTAAGTACGATTTACAGTTTGCAAAGTTTTATGCTTGCCAAAAAAACTGAAACGCATAGCTTTGCGGCTGTTTTGTAAACACTGTTATATAAAAACTGCAGATGATGAAAACAGGATGGATTCTTTTCAGCTTTCTGATTGTGACTTCAGGAATTGTTGCGCAAACCACCTACTACGTTTCTCTACAAGGTGATGACAGCCATTCCGGTTTGAGTGAGGCCCAGGCGTGGCGAACGATCAGCTATGCGGCCTCTTCGGAAAGTCCGGTCGGGCCCGGGGATACTGTTTACATCAAAGCCGGAGATTACGGCGATGAGTATGTCGTCTTTGAAACCAGTGGAGCGCCGGGCGCCCCCATCGTCTTTGAAGGCTATCGGGAAACACCGGGAGATCAGCCCGACCTCAACTGGGCGTATGGCATCAATATGGAGACAGATGCTTCTGTGATGCCTCTGCTTGACGGTGCAGACAGAACTACAGGTACGGCCCTGGATATGGAGGAACGTCAATACCTCGAAATCCGAAACTTCCAAATCAAAAATTATGAGGTCGGAATATACGCTCCTTATGCCCACCACCTCGTATTAGAGAACATTATAGGCATGTATTTTGGGGACCAGACCGCCGAGTACGACGGCAGGGGGATTGCATTGGGA
>WGBN01000380.1 GCA_015494245.1 Saprospiraceae bacterium
GCGTGACGGACGTGACGAACGTGACAATTGTAGCCCAATCAGGCTTGAAGACGGGCTCTTTAGCGTCTTCTCCCCCACGATGATAGGAAACGACTTTATATCGTTGAAATAAAAGTTGCAGGGGACAAAAACTATTAGCGTTTTAGCGTGAAATAAGTGAAATGCGTCATGCTCAATGTTTTTTCATTTTTTTCCTCATGCTTTTGGGAAAGAGTTCTGATTTACCCTTTTTGCTTTTGAGTTCGCCTTTGCGGTCGGTTTTGGCTGCTTCTACGGAGGGGCAGCCATATTTGGGGGCGCAGGAGGGCAGGGAGATGGTGAGAGAAAAGAGTGCGAGGAGGCCAAAAATGAGGTATTTGCGGTGCATAGCAGGTGTTTTTTCGTGTTCAAAAAGGCATTTTGGGAGTGCTTTTTACTCTGTATAAACTCTTCAGTAGGCCTTCAAGTTGCCTTAAAAAGGGCTTCAAAAGGCAAAAAAATGGCTTTGGAGGCCTGTTTTAGGGGTTTTTAGGGCCTTATTTATTTGTATAAGTGCGGCAATGTGCTAATTTTGCGGAGTCAATAACCATTTGCAAATCAAAACTTTTTGAGATGAACAAAGGAGATCTTATTAACAAGGTTGCCGAAGAGGCAGGAATCAGCAAGGCAGAAGCTGCTAAGGCTGTAGATGCTGTATTGGATGGTATTTCTGATACCTTGAAGGATGGTGGTAAAGTAGCTATTCTGGGTTTCGGTACTTTTTCTGTGACGCATCGTCCTGCCCGTGAAGGACGCAACCCTGCTACCGGCGAGACTATCAAGATTGCTGCACGGAATTCGGTGAAGTTCAAAGCCGGTAAAGCATTGAATGAGAAAGTTAACTAAGGCACCCCAACCTTTTTAACCGAAACGAATTAACCAAGGGCAGGAAAAGATTTTTTTCTGCCCTTTTTGATTTGTGAAAAATACAGTTTTAACCACCATAGGGTAGCTGTTGCTGTGAGTCAGCTCCGGTTGCCTTGTGATGAAAACGCATCAGTTTTTATGAAATTTGGAACGAAAGTCATTCATGCCGGTCTGCATCCCGACCCTGAGACGGGGGCGGTGATGACGCCTATTTATCAGACCTCCACCTATGCGCAGGAAGAGCCCGGGAAGCACAAGGGGTATGAATATGCGCGTACACAAAACCCCACCCGCACGGCTTTGGAGAACAATCTGGCAGCGCTGGAGAATGGTGTTAAAGCCGTCTGTTTTGCCAGTGGGATGTCGGCTATGGATGCCGTTTTGCGTTTGCTCAAGCCGGGAGATGAGATTGTGGCTTCCAACGATCTGTACGGCGGCTCTTACCGGCTCATCACCAGCATGTTTGAGCCTTTTGGCCTGAAAGCGCATTTTGTGGACATGACGGACCCCAAGGCCGTCAAGAAAAAAATCAACGGCAAGACGCGGCTGTTGTGGGTAGAAACACCCACCAACCCCATGCTCAGCATTGTGGACATCAAGGCCATGGCAGCCCTGAAGAAGAAGCATCCGGATTTGTTGCTTTGCGTGGACAACACCTTTGCCTCGCCTTATCTGCAAAATCCCCTGGACCTGGGAGCTGACATCGTGGTGCATTCTGCCACCAAGTACCTCGGCGGGCACTCGGATGTAGTCATGGGGGCTGTGATTGTGAAAGACGAAGCCCTGGCCGAGCGGCTGTATTTCATTCAGAATGCCGTAGGGGCTGTGCCCGGGCCCAACGATTGCTTTCTCGTTTTGCGCGGTATTAAGACCCTGCACTTGCGCGTAGAGCGGGCCTGCAAGAATGCGGGTAAAATCGCGAAATTTTTGCAGAAGCATCCCAAGGTGAGGAATGTCTATTACCCGGGCTTTAAGAGTCACCCCAATCACGATGTAGCCAAGCGCCAGATGAAGCGCTACGGCGCTATGGTGTCTTTTGATTTGATGAAAGACGACTTCAAGCAGGCCCGCAAGGTTTTGTCCAACACTCGCCTCTTCCTGCTGGCGGAGTCACTGGGAGGTGTGGAGTCTCTCATCGGCCATCCGGCCTCCATGACGCATGCTTCCATCCCGAGGGAGGAGCGTTTGCGCGTGGGGCTGACCGATTCACTCATCCGGCTGAGCGTGGGCGTAGAGGATGTGGAGGATTTGATTCACGATCTGGAGCGCGCGTTGAGGTGATTTGTTGAGTGTATTTGCGGGATGCATTTGGCGAAAGCCAGGGCGATTTCAGCGGACAATCCGGAAATCCCGAAAGCCCTGTGGGGGGAGGGGCTCGACTTGTACCTCTTCTACCCTGGCGAGGGGTGAGCCCTGGCGGGTCCAGGCGATGAATGCTTCTATGGCTTCATCGGGGCCTTCTGCTTCGGCATAGACGCTGCCGTCGTCTTCGTTGCGTATCCATCCGGACAATTGGAGCGATTTTGCTTTGCGGGCGGCATAAGCGCGATAGGCTACGCCCTGGACTTTCCCGCGAATACGTATCTTTACAGCTCTCATGTGAATTTTGCTATGAAAGTTTTCAGCCTTTTACCGGTTTTCGTTTTTCTTCCTTTTTTCCTGGCGGCCCAATCCGGGCGACCTGTGGTGCATGTTAAACGCTGTGCCGACCCCATTGTTTTGGACGGCAGGCTGGAGGAAAAAAGCTGGCAACTGGCTGATAAGGCCACGGATTTTTGGGAGCAATTTCCGGAGGACAGCCTTCCGGCAAAATATCAGACGGAAATCTCTTTTTGCCGCGACGATGAGTATCTCTATGTAGGCATCAAGTGCTATACGCCGGGGAATGCGTATGTGGCGCCTTCGCTGCGCTATGACTACATGGCTTTCGGTACGGATTTTCTGAGCCTGATTTTCGACACCTTTAACGACAAGACGAACGCCTTTACTTTTGGCATCAACCCCTTGGGCGTTCAGCGCGATGCCCTGCTTTCGGGAGGCGGCAACAGGCTGGAGGATTTTTCCTCTTCCTGGGACAACAAGTGGAAGGGCGAATCTTACATAGGGGACCACTGGTGGTCGGCTGAAATGGCCATCCCCTTCAGCACTTTGCGCTTTCAGGAGGGCGGTACAAAATGGCGCTTTGGGTGTTTTCGCTTTGATACCCAGTCGAATGAGCGCAGCGCCTGGGTGGAAATCCCGAGGAATCAGTGGCTGTTCAACCTGGCTTATACGGGAGATATGATTTGGGAAGAGCCTTTGCCTCCTTCCGGCGCTAATGTATCGGTCATTCCTTACCTCTCCGGCAGCTATGCTCAGGATGCCGAGGAGCCTGTGGATAAGCCTTTCGGCGGTGGGGCGGGGCTGGATGCCAAAATCGGCATCACCTCCGGTTTGAATCTGGACCTCACGGTCAATCCGGATTTCTCGCAGGTGGAGGTGGACCGTCAGGTTGCCAACTTATCGCGCTTTGAGATTTTTTTCCCCGAGAAGCGACAGTTTTTTCTGGAGAATGCCGACCTCTTTGGCGGTTTTGGCTTCAGCGACATGAATCCCTTTTTCTCGCGCCGCATCGGCGTGGCGATAGATACCGCAACGGGGCAGAACGTTCAGAATCCCATTTGGGGAGGTCTTCGCCTTTCCGGCAAATTGAGTGAGGGGCTGCGCGTGGGTTTGCTTGACATGCAGACGGCGCCTGATCGCGAGAATGATTTGCCCTCGTTCAATTACGGCGTACTGGCTTTGCAGAAGAAGCTGTTTGCCCGCTCCAACATCGGTTTTATTTTCGTCAATAAGCAAGCTACAGGTGCTGACAGCAGTGAGACCTATGACCCCTTCAACCGAGTGTTGGGGCTGGACTACAACCTGGCTTCTGCCGACAATACCTGGACGGGCAAGGTTTTTTATCACCATGCCCTTCTTCCGCGCGCGAGTCAGGATGGCGGTGGCACCAGGGGGGCCGGGCAACACGGAGCTTTGCTGACTTACAACAGCCGCAAATTGCGTTTTGACTGGGAGCATCGCTGGGTCAGCGAGGATTTTGATGCGCAGACGGGCTTCATTCAGCGGCATGGATACTTTGCGGTGCAGCCCAAACTTCGGCTGTTTTTTTATCCCGAGGGCAGCCGCCACATCAACCGGCACGGGCCGGGCATTGACTACAAGCACTTTTGGAATACCGAGGGCCGGAATACCGACCGCGTCATGGAGCTTTACTGGGTCTGGGAGTTGCTGGCCAACGATGCTTTGCGCCTGAGTCTGGATTACAACTACATCTTTTTGCAGAACGACTTTGACCCCAGCCGCAGCGATGCGACGCCTTTGCCTGCGGGTACGGCTTATGAATTCTGGGCTTTTCGCATGCGTTATCGCTCGGACCCCCGCAAGCGCCTCAGCTTTCGGCTCACGCCTTCTTACGGGCAGTATTACAACGGCAGCCGCCTGAGCCTGGAGGGGAACGCTTCGCTGCGCTTTCAGCCCTATGTGAGTGTGTCTTTGCAGTTTAGCTACAACCGCATCCGCCTGCCTGAGCCTTATGCCTCGGCGGATTTGCTGCTGTTGGGACCGCGTCTGGACATCACCTTTACCAAAAAGCTCTTCCTGACGGCCTTCATGCAGTACAACAACCAGTTGGATAACGTCAACTTCAACATACGCTTCCAGTGGCGCTATCAGCCCGTTTCCGACTTTTATGTGGTCTATACCGACAATTATGCCGCTTCGGACTTTGAGAACAAGAACCGGGCGGTGGTCTTGAAGTGGACTTATTGGTTTAATTTGTGATTTTTTAACAGTGGTCGTTCTACAAAGGCGCGTTTTTATGTGTCTGGACTGTTTTTGCTTAGACAGGTCATGTCTTGTGGCGCATTTTCAAATTGATTTTGACCCGATTTTTGCAACAGTATATGGACATTGCTCCCCGTCATCACCCGCCCTTAACGCATGTAATACTTTGCCCCGGGCTACGTTTATTAAGCGTGTTGAAAGGGCGTGAAAACCCCTGATAAAGCGTATTTTTGCGGCCATGGCCGGATTGGGGCCGTGCAAAGAGAACTCAATATGAAACTGAAGACCTTTATTCTCATACTTTTCGCGGGCTTGTTGGTGCCGGTGCAGCAGGGGTGTAAAGTGCAGAAATCCCGCTCCGACATCTCGCCGGTGGCGAAGTTTTACCACAATACCACTGCTCACTAC
>WGBN01000381.1 GCA_015494245.1 Saprospiraceae bacterium
AGCAGTCTTCTCCGCCTAAGCAGTTCGTCAGGCTTTTTAGACCGGCTCTTTTACAAATCTACTCAAATTCATTCAATAATCAGGCATTCCTTTTGTCGCATAAAAAACAAGAGGTGAAATAAACTGCACGCTTTTTTCACAAATGCAAGGCAGCAGACAAAGTACAAAAAAAAGCGGCTCTGCACTTCTGCACAGAGCCGCTTTACTTTTCCATAACTGGCGCAGACTTATTATTGCTTTCGCCAAACGAAGCCCGCATTCAGGCGCTGAGCCAGGCCGATGTTGCGACCGCCGAGATAGACGGCGCCACTTACAAAGACTCCAAAGGATTTGCCGAAAGGCACATAAACCGTACCGCCTGCTTTGTACCAATCCGAGCCGGAGCCGGCTTGTATGCTCGTGTCCACGCCCGGGTCAAGGGTCTTGAGTATATCCAGCCAGGCGTCCACATAGATTTTGCGACCTGCATAGCCGACCCTCCAGATAAAGGGAAAGCTGAGTTGATCGGAAGGCGAAATGCGAAAATCTATGCCCGACTGAAACATGGTAAACAGACCCGATTGATCCTGATACTGAGCCAGCAGGCGGGGCTGAAAGACGATGGCCTTCTGCCCTATCGGCCGCTCCGTATCCGTGCGGTAATTGGACATGGGAAAACTCAGGCCCAAAGCCGTAATCAGCGACCATTTGCCATGAGCGCTCTCCCTTTCTCCATTCAGGAATTTGATGGCCACAATGGCATCCTGAAAATTCCTGTTCAGAGAATCCGTCCAGATATAAGGTACAGAGACGACAAAATCCACGCTATTGGTCAGCCCGCCGGTGGCAAAGAGGCTCAACGTCTGCGTCTTGTTAAAAATGGATTGCCGTTCCTTGCCAAACAAATAAGTGTTGAAGGACTCCGTAGAATAGGTAAAAGCAAAATCAACAATGCCTTTGCCCTTCATATAGCCATCTATAGGCCCCTGGGCAGAGAGTCCCTGCAAACCACATACAAAAAGAACGGCGAGGAGAAAGGAGAATCTTTTCATAACGGGTGATTTTTAAGGCTCTGTTGCAGGTGATGCATAGCCCCAACCCGCAACAGAGCATACACGGCTTACATATTGGCAACTACTTCCTCGCCGTATTCAGAACACTTCAGCAGGCTGGCGCCCTCCATGAGGCGGTGGAAGTCGTAGGTAACGCGCTTGTTGGTAATGGCCCCTTCGACGCCTTTGACGACCAGGTCGGCAGCTTCGTGCCAGCCGAGGTAGCGGAGCATCATCTCTCCGGAGAGGATGACGGAGCTGGGGTTGACCTTATCCAGGCCGGCATACTTAGGAGCTGTACCGTGGGTAGCTTCGAAGATGGCTTTGCCGGTTTCGTAGTTGATGTTGGCTCCCGGGGCGATGCCGATTCCGCCCACCGTAGCGGCGAGGGCGTCGGAGATGTAGTCGCCATTGAGGTTGAGGGTAGCGATGACGGAATACTCTGCCGGACGCGTGAGTATCTGTTGCAGGAAGGCATCGGCGATGACGTCTTTGACGAGCAGGGCGCCGGCGTCCAAGGCTTTCTTTTGCGCTTCATTGGCGGCTTCTTTGCCCTGTTCGGCGGCGATGCGGTCGTACTGCGCCCAGGTAAACACCTTGTCGCCAAACTCGCGTTCGGCCAGGGCATAGCCCCACTCCTTGAATTTGCCTTCGGTAAACTTCATAATGTTGCCCTTGTGTACGATGGTTACAGAGGGCAGTTTGTTTTCCAAAGCGTACTTGATGGCCGAGCGCACGAGGCGTTCGGTACCTTCTTTAGACACCGGCTTGATGCCGAGAGAAACCGTATTCGGAAAGCGAATTTGCGTAACGCCCATGTCTTCGATGAGGAATTTTTTGAGTTTCTCCACTTCAGGCGTGCCGTTGAGGTACTCGATGCCGGCATAGATGTCTTCGGTATTTTCGCGGAAGATGATCATATCCACCTTCTCGGGATGGCAGACGGGCGAAGGCACACCCTGAAAATAACGCACGGGGCGCACGCAGGCGAAGAGGTCTAATTTTTGCCGCAAGGCGACATTGAGCGAGCGAATGCCGCCCCCCACAGGCGTCGTCAGCGGGCCTTTAATGGCTACGAGGTACTCGTTGATGGCGTCCAAAGTAGCCTGGGGCAGCCACTCTCCGGTTTGGTCAAAGGCCTTTTGGCCGGCCAGAATTTCTTTCCATACGATCTTCTTCTCTCCGGCATAGGCCTTCTCCACAGCAGCGCTGAGCACGCGTTCGGCAGCTCGCCAAATGTCGGGGCCAATACCATCTCCCTCGATGTAGGGGATGATGGGATCGTTGGGAACGGTAAGTTTTCCGTCAGTCAGGGTTATTTTACTTCCTTGCATGGTATTTATTTGGTTGGTTGAATAGTCATTCTCAAGGCGCAGGCAAAGGTAAGAAATTTAACGGGAAAAGCAGACTTCATCCTGCCCGGGACTCCATCGCTCCAACCACCCACAGAACTCGCCGTGAAAAATACGTACCTTTGTATCCAAAATCGAAGAAAAGCAAATCATGCCCAACGAGATTTTAGACCCGGAGGGGAAGAGCTTCACCCCGGAAGAGAAGCAAATAGAGCGCGCGCTCAGGCCCAAGATGCTCAGTGATTTTCACGGGCAACCGCAAATTGTGGAGAATCTGAAGGTCTTCATCCAGGCAGCCCTGGGGCGGGGTGATGCCCTGGATCACGTGCTGCTCAACGGCCCTCCCGGACTGGGCAAGACCACCCTCTCCTACATCATCGCCAACGAGCTGAACACCAACCTGAAGATGAGCTCCGGCCCCATACTCGAAAAGCCCGGCGACCTGGCCGGCCTGCTGACCAATCTCGAAGAGGGCGATGTGCTCTTCATAGACGAAATACACCGCCTCAACAACGTCGTGGAGGAATACCTCTACTCCGCCATGGAGGACTACCGCATAGACATCATGATTGACAGCGGGCCCAATGCGCGCAGCATTCAGCTTTCGCTAAATCCCTTCACGCTCATCGGCGCGACTACCCGCATGGGGCTGCTCACAGCGCCTATGCGCGCGCGCTTTGGCATCACCTGCCACCTGGATTACTACGATGTGGACACCCTCTACAAAATCGTGCTGCGCTCTGCCAAAATCCTCGAAGTGGATATTGACGAAGCCGGCGCCCGCGAAATCGCCTGCCGCAGCCGCGGCACGCCCCGCATCGCCAACGCCCTGCTGCGCAGAATGCGCGACTTCGCCCAGGTCAAAGGCAAGGGCGTCATCACCTTAGACATCGCCAAAATGGGCCTCAAAGCCCTCAACGTAGATGAATACGGCTTAGACGAAATGGACAACCGCATCCTCTCGGCCATCATCCACAAATTCGGCGGAGGCCCCGTCGGCCTCAATACCCTGGCCACAGCCGTAGGCGAAGAAGCCGGCACCATCGAAGAAGTCCACGAACCCTTCCTCATCATGGAGGGCTTCATACAGCGCACGCCCCGCGGGCGCATCGCCACCCCAAAAGCCTATGAGCATTTGAATGTGGAGCGACCGGGGAGTATGGGGAGGTTGTTTTGAGTTTAGTGTTTAGTGTTTTTTTTAGTTTACTGTTTACAGTGGACGGTTTACAGTTTTTTTTGGGTGTTTATGGATTGGTGGGGTTTTGTTTAGCGTTTAGCGTTTAGTGTTTAGCGTTTAGTGTTTAGCGTTTAGCGTTTAGTGTTTAGTAGGGACAGACCGATGTGTCTGTCCTTTGTTTGTGATTGGTTTTGTTGTTGTTTTATTGTTTTTAACATCATCCTGCAGTAAAACAGGGTGTAGTATAAGAAATTTGGGTGATTTTCCGGTACGAATTTCGTTGATTCTGCCGATTCTATTGGCAAAATGCAAAGGACTCGCAGAACCAAACACCCCATAGGCACCAATTCCTCCGCCTCTCAATTCCTTCCCTCCTTTTTCATCCTCGTAGAGACGCAATGCATTGCGTCTCTACCCCGCAACGAACGCCCGTCACGCGTCACGTTCGTCACGCGTCACGTTCGTCACGTTCATCACGTTTCCCACGAGAACCTTATCTTTGCATACATGGCATGAAACTCATCTGAAGACTAAACAGACATTTCTATGAAAAAGAATATCCTTCGCTTATTCGCATTTGTGCTCTTTTCGGGCCTGTTTTACGCCCTGGCCTGCACGCCCAAAACGGCCCAAAAAACAGAGGAGACAGAAACCGAAGAAACGCAAACCCCTGTGGAAGAAGAACCCCGCCCAACGCCCTGTAAAATGTTCCGCGATGCGGAAGACCCCGATCTCGCAGAGACGGACTATGTGCTGTACCGCGATGCCATCAAGCTGGGCAACTGGAATGAGGCTTTTCCCTACTGGCGACGCGTCTTTGAAGAAGCTCCCGCTGCCGATGGCAAGCGCACCACCGTTTTTAAAGATGGCGTAAAGCTCTTCAGCCTCCTCGTGCAGGAAGCTCCGGATACAGCTCAAAAAACAGCCTATATAGACACCATCATGATGATCTACGACAAGATGGACGAATGCTATCACGAAGGCGGGCGGGTAACAGGCCTCAAAGCCTTTGACCTCTACTACAAATTCCCCTACTACAAATCCAAAAGAGAAATCTATGAGCTGTTCAAAAAATCCATGGAATTGGATGGCGATACGGCCCGCTACTTCATCATCAACCCCTTTACGGCCCTGCTGGTAGAGCTGTATCAAAAAGGCGAAGTCAGCATGGATGAAGCCCGGCACGACCAGGAAATCATCCGCCAATCCGTCGAGCATGGCCTGGCGAATTGCAAAGATGATTGCGAACACTGGCGCATCGTCGAGCAATACGCCATCAACCGCCTGAAAGATTTTGAAACCGTCAAGGGATTCTACGATTGCGAGTACTACAAAAAGGAGTACTACCAGGAATTCCTGGAAAATCCCGACGACTGCGATGCCATACGCACCGTCTATAGCCGCCTCATCTGGGGAGGCTGCTCTCCCGATGATCCCGAAGTCAAGGAAGTACTCAAGGCAGGCAATACCAAATGCGTGGAGACGAAGTCGCTTCTTCGTAGAGCCTGGGATGAGCTACGCAAAGGAAACTATAAAGGAGCCCTCGACCTCTTCCAGCAGGCCGCCGACGAGGAAAACGACCCTCAGGAAAAGGCCAAGATATATCTCACCATGGCCAAGGTCTATTACGCCCATCTGCGCAACTTCCCCCGTGCGCGGCAATTTGCACGTCTCGCTCTGAAGTATCGGCCCAAGTGGGGAGAACCCTACCTGCTCATCGGCCAGCTCTACGCCTCCAGCGGCCCCCTCTGTGGCCCGGGTCGCGGCTGGGACAGCCAAGTGGTCGTATGGGTCGCCATAGACCAATGGAAAAAGGCCAAGGCCGTAGATCCCTCCGTAGCCGGCAAGGCCAATAAGTACATCAAAAAATACTCCCAATACATGCCCTCCATAG
>WGBN01000382.1 GCA_015494245.1 Saprospiraceae bacterium
GTGTAAAAATAGTGTAAACTCGTGAAAGTTGCTCTTAAACTTTATAGAACTGTTGACGCTCCCTCAAAATCCCCGTCCCGTTCCCGTTTCAATCTGTTAAAAAAAATTCCCTTTACAACCTGCCTCACATCAGCGCGTTTTCATACAAGCATGCACAGAAAAACCCATTCTCTATGAAAATCCGGATTGTTACCTTCATAGCCTTTTCCATAGCTCTTTTTTCCGGCACTTTCCTCAGCGCGCAGGCGCATTTGCGCAGGGAAGTCAGCCTCCAATGGGAGGGCAGCCCACGCACCATTACCGATGAAGAGAGCGGGGAGGTACGCGCCGCCTATCTGTATTTCTCCGGAGCTTCCCTCAGCGATGAGCATCCGCAGTGGCCGGAGTATCGCCTCAGCATCCCCTTGCAGGGGCCGGCCCGCTTGCAGGTGCAAATCCGCAATCCGCAGCGGGAAGCATTTGGCGAAAGCCTGCAAAACCTCCCCCTCCAACTCGACCAACTGCCCTCCGATTGGATCATCCGGACGGAAGTCGCCCAGGCAGCCCGAAAATGGTATGGCTACATCAGCATCATCCCCCTGCGCAAAACCGCCACAGGCTACGAACGCCTCACGGCTTTCTCCCTCGACATCCAAACCGTGGACGCAGCACCCGCTCAAGTGCGCAATCCCTACAACCCGCCTCTCTACTCCCGCCTCGCCGATGGAGACATCTACAAAATGGCCGTCTCCAAGCGCGGAATGTATAAACTGGACTATGACTTCCTCAAAAACGAACTGGGCGTCAAGGTGGACGAAATTGACCCCCGGAAAATCGAAATCCTCGGTATAGGCGGGGGAATGCTGCCCGAAGCCAACAGCGCCTTCCGCTATGAAGACCTGGAGCCCTGCGCCATCTTCGTCAAAGGCGAGGAAGACGGCAGCTTCGATCCGGGCGATTACCTCCTCTTCTACGCAGAGGGCGCCGATCTGTGGTTCTTCGACGAAAACGATCAGCGCTTTCGCTACAGCAAAAATGTCTATGACACCAAAAATTACTACTTCCTGAAAATCGGAAGCGAAAACGGCCTGCGCGTCAGCTCACAAAGCGGCAACGGAGCCGTTTACAGCACCACTTCTTACGACGATTACGCCCATCACGAAGAGGAGACTTTCAATCTGCTCAACTCACCCTCTCATCAAGGTTCCGGAAAACAGTGGTTCGGCGAGTATTTCTACATCCAGCGCGACTACAGTTTTTCTTTTGAGTTCCCCGGGCGCATCACTGCGGATACGGTTTTCTTCGAAGTCAATTTCGCAGGGCGGGGTTCTACGAGCAGCAATTACAAAGTGAAGCACGGAAACATGGTTTTTACAAGCGGAACCATCACGGGCGTTTCCCTCTCCAATCCCGACACCCAATACGCCTACACCAAGCGCTTGAAAGGCGATTTCATCAGCTCTGCCAACCCCATAGACCTCACCGTGGAGTACCCCCTCAACAGCAAAGGCGACAACGAGGGGTGGCTGGATTACATCACGCTCAACGTCCGCCGCGCGCTCAGTTTCAGCGGCAGCCAGATGAACTTCCGCGACAAGCGCTGCCGCCTTTACGAGAGCAGCGCCTTCACGCTTTCAGACGCCAACGGCAACGTCCGTATCTGGGATGTGAGCGATCCGCTCAAGCCCGTAGTGCGTGAGGGCAGCCTTTCGGCAAATGCTCTCACATTCAGCCTCCAAAACGAATACGGCATCCCCGAATTGGTTGCATTTGACGAAAGTCAAAAACTCCTCCAACCCGAAGCTATCGGGAAAATCCCCAATCAAAACCTGCACGGCATATCGGATGTGGACATGATCATCCTCTACCACAACGATTTCAAAGCTCAGGCCGAGCAGCTGGCAGCCCACCGCAGCAGCCGGGGATTGCAGGTGCAAACCGTACTCATTGACGATGTTTACAATGAGTTTTCGGCAGGGCGGCAGGACGTTTCGGCCATACGCGATTTCATGCGCATGCTCTACCAGCGCGACCCCGATTTTCGCTACCTCTTGCTCTTTGGCGACGGCTCTTTCGACTTTCGGGACATCCTCGGCTACGGCAGCCATTTTGTGCCCACTTATGAAACCTCGAATTCTCTGCATCCCATCTATTCCCACCCTTCCGATGACTATTATGCCCTCTTAGATGAAGCGGAAGGTGGCGACCTCAATGGCGGCCTCGACATCGCCATCGGACGCCTGCCCGTGCAAAATGCCCAACAGGCCCAGGATGTGGTGGACAAAATCATTCATTACGAAACTTCTCCCGAAGTGCTGCATGACTGGAGGCTGAGAGCGCTTTTTGTAGCCGATGACGAAGACAATGCCATCCACATGCGCGATTGCAATGCCATTGCCGACTCGGCCTTGCTGCTCTATCCCTTTCTCAATACAGACAAGCTCTTCGTGGATGCCTACAAGCAGGAAGCCACCTCTTTCGGGCAACGCGTTCCTGACCTGGAAAAAGCCCTCAACGACCGCATCTTCCAGGGCGTGCTCACAGTAACCTATCTCGGCCACGGCGGTTGGAAGGGCTGGGCGCAGGAGCGGATTCTGCAGCCTCCGCAAATCCTCAACTGGGAAAATTACGACAATCTTCCGCTCTTCATCACGGCGACCTGCTCTTTTGCGGGTTTCGACGACCCCAACAACACCACGGCAGGAGAGTTGGTGCTCTTCAACCCGCGTGGAGGAGGCTCGGCTCTGTTCACTACGGTGAGGCCGGTATATGCCAGTCAAAACAAAACCCTGACCATGGCAGCTATTAAACCCCTGTACGAACTCGACGAGCAAGGCTCAGGCCAACCCATAGGCCTTGTCCTCATGAATGCCAAGAATGCCAATGGTGTCTCAGACAGCAACTCCCGCAAATTCCTGCTGCTGGGAGACCCTGCCATGCGCCTGGCACTGCCCCGTTATCAGGTCGTTACTACGGCCATCAACGGGGAGCCGCTCGGCCCGGAGGCCGATACGCTCAGCGCCCTGGAGCAGATCAGCATCTCCGGTCAAATCCTCGACCTCAACGGGCAGCCCATGCCCTCCTTCAACGGCATCATCTATCCTTCGGTCTTTGACAAGCCCGGAACTTACCAGACATTGGGCCAGGACAACACTCCCGTCAAGACGTATCAACTGCAAAAGAACCTGCTCTTCCGCGGGCGGGCCAGTGTGGAAAACGGAGCCTTCACCTTTTCCTTCCTCGCGCCCAAGGACATTGACTACAGCTACGGACCGGGCAAGATTTCTTACTATGCCACTGACGGCCAAAGTGCCGATGCAGCGGGCTATTCCAACGACATCATCATAGGCGGCATCTCGCCCAATGCCACAGATGACGACGAAGGGCCGGAGGTAGAAGTGTATATGAACGACGAAAATTTCGTCTTCGGCGGCATGACCGGGCCATCGCCTCTGCTGCTCGTCAAATTGCAGGACGATCTCGGCATCAATGTGGTGGGCAACAGCATTGGCCACGACCTTACCGCCGTACTCGATGAAGACAGCGACAACACTTATCTGCTCAACAACTTCTACGAAGCCGAGCTCGACGATTACACCCGCGGCAGCGTGCGCTACCCCTTGGAAGACCTCAGCGAGGGACGCCACAGCATCACCGTCAAAGCCTGGGACGTGGCCAACAACTCCGCCGAGGGATACACGGAATTCATCGTGGCCGGCTCTGCCGAAGTGGCGTTGAAGCACGTACTCAACTACCCCAACCCCTTCATCAACAGCACCTGCTTCCAGTTTGAACACAACATGGAAGGCAGCGACATGGACGTACAGGTGGACATCTACACCATCAACGGCAGACTTGTTAAAAGTCTGCGGCAAAAAATACTGACTACGGGCAGCCGTTTATCCAATGACAACTGCCTGCATTGGGATGGCACCGATGAATTCGGCGACCCGCTGGCCAAAGGCGTTTACATCTACAAGGTGCGCGTCCAGGCTACGCTGCCGGGCAGCGGAGTCGTCAGTGGAGAGAGCGATTTTGAAAAGTTGGTCATTTTGCGGTAAATTCGCAAAACATCCCCACCCGAAAACCGTTTATTGGAAGAACATGCCGTTTCGGCAAAAGCGCCCTACCTTTGCCGCAACGACAAACCATCTTAAACAAACATGCCTGAAAAAATGAAGAAATTACTACTTGGCCTCGTCCTGTCCGTTTGGGCCGCAGCCTTTTTGCCCGTATCTGTGCAAGCTCAGACCTATGTCTGTGTGCAAAAAGAAGACGGGAAGTACTACATAGCCGGCACCAATACGCCCTGCCCCAACGTCATCATCACCGCCGTGCCCTTTTTGCGCATCGTAACGGATGCCCGCTCCGGCGCCATGGGTGATGCCGGCATAGCGCTCTCTCCGGATGCAGATGCCATCAGCTACAACGACTCCAAACTCGTCTTTGCCGACAAAGAACTCGGTCTTTCTGCATCTTATACGCCCTGGCTGCGCGCCCTGGGCCTCACGGATGTCTATCTGGCTCAGCTCAACGGCTACTACAAAATCGGAGACATGCAGGCCGTCGGCTTGCAACTGAAATATTTCTCGCTCGGTAACATAGACTACACCGACCTCAACGGCATGGACATCGGCAAGGGTAAGCCCAATGAATTTGCAGTCAAAGCCTCTTACTCCCGTAAATTGAGCGAAAATCTCTCTGCCGGCATTGGCGCCAAATTCATCTACTCCAACCTCGCTGCAGGCCAATCGGTCAATGGCCAGCTCATCACTGTGGGCACGGCCGGTGCCGTAGATGTTTCGGCGACCTATCAGGGCGACATCAAAGTAGGCGAAAAAGAAAGTACCCTGCGGGCAGGTCTGGCCATCACCAATATAGGCAGCAAAATCACCTACCTCAACGCTGCCAACAACGAACGCGATTTCATCCCCACCAACCTTGGCCTCGGCGCCGCCTGGGAAATTGACCTGGACGACTATAACAGCTTTACCATCGTCGCCGATGTCAACAAGCTGCTGGTACCCACGCCCTGCCTCGGCACCCAGGATGAGTGCGATGCCAACGGCAACGGCATCACTGATTGGCGTGAACAATCGCCCATCGAAGGCATTTTTGCCTCTTTCGGAGATGCTCCGGGCGGCTTTAGCGAAGAAATCCGCGAGCTGATGTATTCCGTAGGTATGGAGTATTGGTACGACAAGCAATTCGCCCTGCGTGCAGGCTTTTTCAGCGAAAACCAAACCAAGGGAGCCCGCAACTTCTTCACCCTCGGCCTCGGCCTGAAGTACAACGTCTTCGGACTCAACTTCTCCTATCTCGTACCCACCACCAACGAGCGCAATCCGCTCGACAACACCATTCGCTTCTCCCTGCTCTTCGACTTTGCAGCCCTGAATGGGGAAGAGAAATAAATAAAAAAGACGCTGCGAACACGCAGCGTCTTTTTTTTGCCCTCTCCTGTAAGCCGGATTCTGTTCCCCGCACTTACTTTCGGGTAGGAAAAACGTTCCTCCTTCTTCAACGCGGGTTTCCAAATAAAGGAACTTCTCTTCTGCTTCAAAAGTAAGTGCGGGGCCTCTGTCATTTATCTGGGACTGTCGTCACCGACAGCCTCTATCTGCCTACCCCTCTAAACGCCTCTCCCGCACTTACTTTCGGGTAGAAAAAACGTTCCTTCTTCTTCTTCAACGCGGGTTTCCAAATAAAGGAACTTCTCTTCTGCTTCAAAAGTAAGTGCGGGACAGGCCCTGAGCGAGCAACTCAGGCTCCGCACTTACTTTCAGGCATAGGAAATATTCCACCCTTCTTCAACACAGGTTTCAGAATAGAGGAACTTCTCTTCTACCCCAAAAGTAAGTGCGGGGATTTAGATATACGTGGCATTTCAACCCACAAGGTTTACCCGCACCGGCTGTTGCCAGCCGGAGCCGTGCGCTCTTACCGCACGTTTTCACCCTTACCT
>WGBN01000383.1 GCA_015494245.1 Saprospiraceae bacterium
AAACATGGACCAGGTCTTTTTGAAGCTGGCCCAAAAAGACATCGTGCGACAACAATCGTAAAAAAAAACGGGCGGCCACAGGCCGGCCCGAATCAAACGTAAAAAACCATGTGGAAAATTTTTGCTGCCTTTGTTACCAAAGAATTCCGGCACATCCTGCGCGACAAACGCACCCTGAGCATCATGCTGGGCATGCCCATTGCGCTCATGCTCATCTTCGGCTACGCCGTGCGTACCGATTTTCGGGAGGCCGGCTTCGCCACCTGGGATCAGGCACATGACCGGCACAGCTATGAGCTGATTCAACGCATGAAGGCCTCCGGTTATTTCCGGGAAATCGAGCGCGTGCAAAACCGGCGCGAAATAGAACAACTCTTTCGCAAAGGGCTGATTAAAGCAGCCGTAGTTATCCCTCCCGCATTTGGCGAAAGCCTGGAAAAAGGAGAAAAAACACAAATCCAACTGCTCACCGACGGTACGGAGCCTAATACGGCCACGACCCTGCTCTACTACCTCAGCGGCATCGTGGCCAACTACCAAAAATTCCTGACGGAAAAAATAACAGGCCCTTTGCCGCCACCACCGTTGCGGATTGAGCAACAGATGATTTACAACCCCGACATGAAGAGCACCTTTATGTTCGTCCCCGGTGTCATCACGATCGTACTCATGTTGATTTCGGCCATGCTGACCTCGCTTTCCATTGCCCGCGAGAAGGAGAAACGCACCATTGAGCTCTTGCTCATCTCTCCCCTGCCGCCGGTGATGATCATTCTCGGAAAGGTCATTCCCTACATGCTCATTTCTTTTCTGAACGGCCTGACCATCATCGCTATGGGCATGTTGATTTTTGGCATGCCCATGCGCGGAGATTGGCTGTTTTTATTAGGTAGCTTTTTGCTCTTCATCCTCACGGCGCTTTCTCTCGGCATCCTGATATCCACCCGCGTGCAGACTCAGCAAACGGCGCTCTTCGCTTCCCTGCTGGGGCTGATGCTGCCTACGGTTTTGCTCTCGGGCTACATCTTTCCCATTGAGAGCATGCCCGCACCTCTGCAAGTGCTTTCCAATGTAACGCCCGCTAAGTGGTTCATCATCATCCTCAAGGGCATCATGCTCAAAGGTATTGGCATAGAACTGTTGTGGAAGCCCGTACTTGTGCTCTGTGGCATGACGACGGCGTTTCTGCTCCTTAGTTGGAAGAGTTTTAAAATACACATCGCATGAGAAGACTGTTTTTTTTCGTACAAAAAGAATTGTTGCAGGTCTTTCGCAACAAGGCCATGTTGCCCTTGATTTTTGTGATGCCGTTCATCCAGTTGCTCATCCTCTCGCATGTGGCGACCAACGAGGTCAAAGACCTGCGGCTCGGCCTTCGGGACATGGACCACAGCATGTTATCCGCACGCCTGGTCAACAAGATGACGGCCTCCGGCTATTTCCTGTTTGAGCCCCCCAAAGAAGGTCTGCCGGACCCCCGACGACTGCAGAGCGAGCGCGAAATACGCCGCTCTCTGGATGCCGATCAGACCGATCTCATCCTTTCCATTCCGGAAGATTTCGAGCGAAACCTGCGTCTGGGCCGACCGACAAAGCTGCAGCTCCTCGTCAATGCCATCAACAGCATGAAGGCCGGCGTAGCGACCACCTATGCCTCTTCCATCATCCTGGATTATCAGGCAGCGTTGAAGAAGGAAGGCATCCTGCCCGCAGGAGCGCCAAAGATTGCCCTTTCCCTTCCGGAAATTGAAATCCGCTACAGCCACTGGTACAATCCCTCTTTGAACTACAAGGTCTTCATGGTGCCCGGCATCCTGGCCCTGCTGGTCTCCATGCTCACCCTGCTGCTCGGCGCCATGAACGTAGTGCGCGAGCGAGAGATAGGCACCATTGAGCAAATTCAGGTTTCGCCGGTTTCCACGCCGGTTTTCATTCTCGGCAAGCTGCTGCCCTTCCTGCTCATCGGTCTGGCCGAATTGACCCTGGGGCTGCTCATTGCCAAATTCCTCTTCCACGTTCCCATGGAGGGCAGCCTCGCGCTGCTCTACGCCTTCGCCGCCCTGACCATCATGGCCATGCTCAGCCTCGGGCTGTTCATCTCCAACCTGGCCGAGACGCAGCAGCAGGCCATGTTCATCGCCTGGTTCTTCATGATCATCTTCGTGCTGATGAGCGGCCTGTTCACCCCCATAGAGAGCATGCCCCCCTGGGCCCAAAAAATGACCCTGGCCAACCCCATCGCCCAATTGGTCAGCATCGTGCGCCTCAACCTCCTCAAAGGCAGCAACTGGATGGAGGTGCTCCCCTATTTCAAGCGCATCGCCATACTCGTTGGCGTTTATGGGGCGCTGGCTATGGCTTTGTTTAGGAAGAGGGAGTAATTTTTTAGTTTACTGTTTTTTGTTTGACGTTTAGCGTTTAGCTTTTTTTAGTTTACTGTTTACAGATGCTATGTTGTGAACATAGCAAAAAATTTTTGAAAAAGTTGTAACTTTGGGTTGCCAAGAGGTTAGGTT
>WGBN01000384.1 GCA_015494245.1 Saprospiraceae bacterium
GGCTCCAACACCTTAGACACCTACTACTTTTTCTTCGACAATGTGCCCACGCATTTTGATGAGCTGGCAGCCACCTATGGATTTGACGCTGCCGATGTCAAGGCCATCCTGCCGGGCAAGGCCTTTATCCGCTCCATCTTCGGAGAGAGCTATGAAGACCTCTTTTGGGAAATTGCGGTACAGGTCTGCCCCGAGGGCGACAAGGAGTTTAAATGCGGCAAAGAAGCCTTTTACTGGAAATTCCCCACCCAAACCCTGGGCAGCGATTTTGACCTGGTACCCAATGAACCCGACCTCAAAGAATGGCTCACCCGAGATAAAGTCAACATCCAGTTGTGGTTTCGACTTGCCAAAACGCCTTCTCAAAGCATCAGCAGCCGGCTGGATCTGCGGTTCAATGCTGTGAAATAAGCATTCACTTCAAAAACCGAATCACATAAGGCTCCACAATGGCATCTAAGGTGCCCAGGGCCAGGCCTTTGGCCTGATCGGGGTTCAGGTCTTTGTCCATGTAGAAATCTTCGAGCAGCACCTGCGTCTGGTAGTAGCTGATTTTAAAGGCCGTAACGATCTTCTGATGCAGGGGGTCTTTGCCTGCCCAGGCATCCAAATTGGAGATGAGTCGCTTTTGGCGGGCCTGCAAATCCGCGGTTTGCGAAGCGGGCAGCGGCTTGGGAGAGAGCAGGTAGCGCGTCTGGCGGGAGCGGGCATTGGCCAGCACTTCCGGCGCCGGAGGGTTCATGGCATTGAGGTCTTCGCCTATGGCTATGAGCAAACGCACTTCGGGCCACTGGTCGAAGCCGGCACAGGCCTGGATGCGATAATCGGCCTGCGTCATGCTGCCCTCGGGTTCAAAAGCGCTCAGCGCTTCTTTGGGATGGCGCTGAAACAACCAGCAGGGAGCAGCGATGGATTTACCCACTGCGCGATGGATGTAGCTCAAATGCAAAATCAACTGCGAGAGATTGGCATAGGCATAGGTAGCCGCAGGGTCAAAGCGGGAAGGCACCGGCGTCTTGGGGTCGGCATAAGCCTGGTGAACAGCGGCATTCATCAGATCATTGACTTCGCGGCTCGGGCCCCGCGTAACAAACGACCAGTAAGCGCGATAGGCTTTCGCCAAAGGCTCGGAAGAGGCCGACAATCCCGACAAGGCATGTGCGGGATCATCCGGCAGGGTGTTGATGTAATACTGCAGGCCGTCCTCCTTTTCGGCGGCATTCAGCTCATCCAGGTGATTGGCGAGGACGCTGTACTTCTTCAGCGCCGGCAGCTCTTTCAGCGCTTTGTCGTAGGCTCCGGCAGTGCCGCGGCCGTAATAACCGTCTAAGCTGCTGGAGTAATAGCCGAGGCGCTTGAGAATCTTCTGCAACTGCAAGGCCGAACCGCGCTTCACCTTCGTGCGAATCTCCGGGCGATACAACAAATTGTTTTGTGCCGGCGGTGTATAATGTGCAGCCTCCGGTGCCGTCGGAGATTTGATGACCACAGGGCCTCCTGCTTCAAAGTCGTAAGACACGGGCACATCTGCAGGTACCGAAGCAGAGGGAGTTGCAGGCTCTTCGCCAAACATCCCCTCCTGCATAGCGGCGGGCTTGCCCAGCACAAAGCCGTTTAGCTCGTGCAGCAACACCTCCGGGACAGATTTGGCGAAAGCATCTTTATACCCCCGCTTCCTCAGCTCACCAACAGCCGATTGGGCAGAAGCCATAGAGGGGAAGATTCCCGTAACCACTTTCACCTGGTCGTTGCGCAGGATGAAGTAAATTTTTCCGGCTTTGGAAAACTCATCCCAATTTATCTTTTTGCGAGCGTTTTTGATACCCAGCTGCACCACGGCAGCTTTGGGAGACTCTTTGGTTTTCAATTCCACCACGGTGGCATCCATATACCCCTTTTTGCGGGCTGCCACAGCTACGGCATCACCGGCTGCTTTAGAGGTATAGCCTCCGATAAAAACCTTACTCAGGTTGTTGCTCATCTCATCGGCATACAAAAAGCCCAGAGACTCCAAGGGCTCAAAGTTGCTCTTTTGGGCATCCAAAAAAGTGCCGAGATAAACGGTATAAACGGCCTCCTGAGCCTGCAGGCTGCTCAGAGAGAAAAAGGCAACAACAAAAAGGACAAACAAAGATCTCATGGGTTTTTCTTTCACTGGGGAATGGTTTTTGTGTGATCAAAAGTACGGCTCAAAAGTAAGGATTTTGGCGCTTTGCGTTTAGTAAAAATTTGACCGCGCTATAATAAGAGAATTTCCGGACATAGGCATGGCGCATGGACTCAGTCAAGTTCGCAAGACGAGCATGCTGCGAAAACTCCGGTTTATGAACGAAAAAGACGCAAAAGGGCGTATTTTGCGGGCTGTATTTTTACAGCATTTGGGAAAGCAGGGGGGCACCTGCTCAAAAAGAGGATTTTTATGCGCAAAACGAAACTCAAAATTGCCTTGCTGATGACAGCTACGCTGACGGCCCTTTCCAGTGCCATCATTGGCCCGGCTTTGCCCAAAATCAGTCAGGCTTTGGCGGGCTACCAGCAGGCAGATTTCATCTCCAAAATGCTGTTGACGCTGCCGGCCCTCTTCATCGCCCTGCTCAGCCCTCTGGCCGGCTCGCTCATAGAC
>WGBN01000385.1 GCA_015494245.1 Saprospiraceae bacterium
GCCTGAGGTCGAAAGAGTGGGTGTTGTCAATCCACTTGGTGCCTCCGAGGCCGAAGATGAAGCCGGTTTCTTTGGCGCCGTAGTCGTCGGTCAGCCGGTAGAGGTCGGTATAGACTTTGTAGTTGATGTCGCCGGCGGTGGGCACGCTATTGAAGAGCGCACCTCCGGCGCTGATCATGTTGAAGCGCTGGCGCACATCGGCAGCGAGCACGCTGGTGTCTTTAAAAGCCGGGTCGAAGTTGTAGCCGTAATAATAAGGCGTGTTCTGATCGAAGGCGAGATGGCCGTTGATGCCGAAGCCCTGGTCGAAGTAGTAGTTGCCGTCTCCGCCGATGCGCAGTTTGGAGAAGCGCTGGTTTTCGAGCTTCTTGCTGTTGTTGGCAGAGTGGTGGTTGAGGAAGAGGGTAAAGTCGTATTTGTCCTTTTCCGCATAGTGGTAAGAGGCATCGGCATAGAGCGCTGAGGGCAGGCCTCCGCCGGCTTTGACGTGGCCTTTATATACGGGGTTGAGCTTATCGCCTCTAAACCTCAGGGGCCGGATACGCGGAGCGGGGTAATCCACTTCTATGGTTTTTGGCGGCAGGTGATAGGCGCCGTGAATGCGGGCCGTATCCGGCGGAGGCAATTCCGGCAGGACCGCGATGCGCTCGGCATCCATGAGTTTGGCCTCAAAGTGTTTGACGACAGTAACGTCTTCGGTGGGCAGCTCATCCTGGGCCCGGGCAACATTTGCCGAAAGGCTGAAGAAAATCAAGAAGAGCAGTACCCCTGTTTTTTTGAACGTTTGCATGGATATTGTTTTTTTAGTTTTCGTCTTCGAGCATGAAGTCGTCGCCGGTGTCAATACGGCTGCCTGAAGCGGCGGCGGCATTGAGTTTGTCGAGCTTGGCTTTGGCCTCATCAATGATTTCCTGTTCGCCGTGGTAGCCTTCGAGTATGGCTTCGAGTACGGCGCGGGCGCTGAGCAGGTCGCCCATGTCGGCGTAGGTATCGGAGAGCACGATGAGGGTGCGGGCGATCCAGTCGTCGTAGCCCGACATTTCCTGGATGGCCTTGTTGCAGAAGGCCTCGCACTCGGTCAGCTTGCGTTGCTGGTAGAGGATGGAGGCGATGAGGTAGCGGGCTTCGGCGGCCTCGTCCTCATTGCTGAGTTTGATGACGTCGTCGAAGGCGCTGCGTGCGGCCTCAAAATCCTTGTTGTCGTAGGCGATTTTGCCGATGTAGAAATTGGCAATGGCCTTTTGCTCGGGCGTAGCCTGGGGGTTGTTGGCGACCTTGTTGGCCATCTCATAGACGGCCGATACGTCGTTGATGCGGTAGGCGCTTTGCAGGGCGCCGAGCTGGGCTTTGTAGCGGTCTTCCTCGTTTTCGGCCACCTGCTCCCAGGCCGAGAAGTATTCGTAGGATTTGTGGTAATCCTTTTTGTGGTTGTAGGCGATGAGAGCTGCCAGCTCGAGGGCCTGAGCGTAGTAGCGGTTTTGCCCGCGTTGGATGACCCAGTCGAAGTCTTCGAGTGCAGCGTCGTACTGCTTGAGCTCAAAGTAGCTGATGCCGCGGTGGAAGTGCGCTTGCAGGCGGTTGCGGCCGTTGGGGAATTTTCGCAGGTAAGAGGTGAAGGCATCTACGGCCCGGGAGTACTCGCCATTGAGGTATTGCGATTCGGCGGATTTAAAGTTGAGGGAGTCCTGTGCGTAGCTGTCCACCTCGTAGCCCGGGATGGTTTGCAGGAAGCGGAAATAGCCGTCGGGGTCGCCGAGATTTTCCACATAGATTTCTTCGAGGGCAACCAGGGCGTCGTTGGCTTCCTGTGGGCTGGGGTTGTGGGCAAAGACCTGTTTGTAGTACTCGATGGCCGTTTGCAAATTGCCCTGGTTGAAGCTGATGAGGCCGAGGCGCAGGTAGGCCTGCACCACGAGGTCGGATTTGTTGCGGTAGTCGTTGACCAGTTTTCGCAGGGGCGTGATGGCCTTGTTGAGCTGGCCTATTTCGTGGTAGGTAACGCCGAGGGAGAAGAGCGCATCGTCGGCATAGGGGGAGTCGGGATATTTTTCGACGATGTCTTCGAGGGCGAGGATTTTGTTGGTGGTGTGTCCGCGCAGGCCTTCGATGAGGGCTTTTTGATAGAGGGCATAGACGAAGCCCGGGTATTTGTTTTTGACGGCCTCGTCGTAGTAGGTGATGGCCTCGTTGTAGCGGTTGCGTTTGAAGTAGCAGTCGGCGGCGCGCAGGGTGGCATCGCCCAGCACTTTGTCTTTGATGTACACATTGCTGATGAAGGGGCGGTTGCGCCGGATGCCGCTGCGGGCCTCTTCGAATTCCTTGCCGGCCTGTGGGTAATTTTCGAGTTTGAGGTAGTTGTAGCCCTGGGTGTAGTGCCCCATGAAGATGGAGGATTCGTCGGGCAATTTGTTTTGGGCTTGCGCCAAAATGAAGTACTGGTTGAGCAGTTTGATGCTCTCCTCGTAGCGTTGTTCGCGGTGCAGAATGTCGGCCAGCCAGTACAGGCAGGAGGCTTTGATGTCGAGTTTGACCGGCTCGCTGTTGGAGAGGATGAAGGCTTGGCGGGCCTCTTCAAATTGCCCTTCGCGGTAGAGTTGCAGGCCGTGCAGGTAAGCTACTTTTTGCAGGGCTTCGCGCAGCTTGGGTGTTTTGGTGGGGAGGTTTTGAATGAGTTGCAGGGCCTTGGCGTAGTCGTTGGTTTTGAGGAATACATCGCTGAGCAGGGAGAGGGCTTCCTCGTAGTGATGGGAGCTCGGCGGAATGCTTTGCAGGGCGGTGAGTGCAGCGCGGTCGAAGCCCAGTTCGTAGGAGAGTTTGGCGTAGTTGAAGAGGGCTTCTTCGCGTATTTCGGGATCGTAGTTCATGTTTTTGGCTTTCGCCAAAGCTGCCCTGGCCTGAGATTTTTTGTGGAGTTTGAGGTAGCAGTCGGCCAGGTAGTAGAGGGCGTATTGGCCGAGTTTGGAGTCCACATCGGCCAGTTCTTCGAAGTTGCGGGCGGCGCTTTCGTATTTGCCGGCCTGGTATTGGGTGTAGGCCAGTTGATAGAACTCTTCTTCTTTCATGCGGCCGCTGCGTTCGGCGTAATACTCCAGCAGCGGCAGGGCTTTTTCGTAATCGCCGAGCTCGAAATAGGCTTGTCCGACGAGTTGGTGCAGTTCGTTTTGCTTGCGCACGCGGCCGTCCTGCAGCTTGGGCTCGGCATAGTCAATGAGGGCCTGATATTTGCCTTGAGCGAAATAAATCTGGCTGATGTAATAGGGGATGTGTGCTTTGTAGCGACGCGATTTTTCAGCTATGCGAAAGCTCTTGACGGCATCTTCGTAGTCGCCCTGGAAGAAGGCGCAGAGGCCGTAGTAGTAATTGGTGGGGTAGTACCACTTGGTGTTTTCCAGGTTTTTGACCATGCGGAAGTTTTCGCGTGCTGCCGAAAACTTCTTTTTGACGAAGAAGGCATAGCCCATTTTGAAGCGCACTTCGGCCCTTTGCTCGGGGCTGAGTTGATAGCTGGGAATGCGCGAGAAATAGGTAACGGCCTTCTGGTAGTCTTTGGCGTTGAAGTAGAAATTGGCCAGCTCGATGAGGGCCTGGTCGGCGATGGGGTCGGGCGCATTGCGGCCTATGAAGTCGAGCATGAGTATTTCGCCTTGCGGCAAATGCAATCGCACCATGCACTTGGCGTAGCCCAGTTCGGAGCGCTTTTGCAGTTGTTCGTACATGGCGGCTTCGGGTGGCGCCGGCGTTTTCAGCACTTGCTGATAGACTTCGGCCGCTTCGGCGAAGACGCCCTGCTCGAACAGTTGTTCGGCTTTTTCAAAGGTGGCGAGTAAGTCGGCATAAGTGGCCGTTTGTTGGGCTGCCAGGGGCCATGAGAGGAGGCAGAAGGCGAGCCATATCAAGCGTGTCGTTTTCATAAGTTTGATTCGCTGTTTGCGTGATGGTACTTTACTTTTTACGGGCGCTCAAAGGTACGGACTGTCTGCTCGATGATGCGGCAGCAGTCTATGATTTGTTCTTCGGTGATGGTCAGCGGGGGGGCGAAGCGGATGATGTTGCCATGCGTGGGCTTGGCGAGCAATCCGTTTTCGGCCAGGGCGAGGCAGAGCTGCCAGGCGGTGCTGCTTTCGGGGGTGTCGTTGATGAGCAGGGCGTTGAGCAGGCCTTTGCCGCGCACGCCTTTGAGGAGTTTGGGGAAGGCTTCGACCAGCGCCTGCATTTTTTCGCGGAAGATCTTTCCGAGGCGGCGGGCGTTTTGAGGCAGCTTTTCGTCCTGAATGATTTCGAGGGCTTCCACGGCAACGGCACAGGCGAGGGGATTGCCTCCGTAGGTGCTGCCGTGGGTGCCGGGTGTGATGACTTCCATGATGGCGTCATCGGCCAGTACGGCGGAGACGGGGTACATGCCTCCGGAGAGGGCCTTGCCGAGGATGAGGATGTCGGGGCGGATGTAGGTAGGGCCGCGTTCGCAGCGGCCTTCGCAGGAGCAATCTCCGCAGACGGCCAGCAGGCTGCCGCTGCGTCCGATGCCGGTTTGGATTTCGTCGGCTATGAAGAGTACCTGGTGTTGGCGGCAGAGAGCAGCGGCTTCGCGCAGGAAGTTTTCAGGCGGTACGACTACGCCGGCTTCGCCCTGAATGGGCTCGACGAGGAAACCCGCCACGCGCTTTCCGTGTTCTTCCAGCATTTGCCGAAAGGCATCTGTATCTCCATAAGGTATGGAGAGGAACCCCGGGGTGTAGGGCCCGAAGTGGCCTTTGGCATCGGGGTCGCTGGAGAAGGAGATGATGGTTACCGTGCGTCCGTGGAAGTTTTGCCCGCAGACGATGATGAGGGCTTCGTCTTCGGGGATTTGCTTTTTCTCGTAGCCCCACTTGCGGCATATTTTGATGGCCGTTTCCACGGCTTCGGCTCCGGTGTTCATGGGGAGGAGTTTGTCGAAGCCGAAGAGCTCGGTGGCGTATTTTTCATAGGGGCCCAGTTGGTCGTTGTGGAAGGCGCGGGAGGTCAGGGCCAGGCGGGCGGCTTGTTCGCTCAGGGCCTTGACGAGGCGGGGGTGGCAATGCCCCTGGTTGACGGCAGAGTAGGCAGAGAGAAAGTCGTAGTACTGCTTGCCGTTTACATCCCATACATAGACGCCTTCGCCCTTGGTGAGCACTACGGGCAGGGGGTGGTAGTTGTGGGCGCCGTGGCGGTTTTCGAGTTCGATGTAATAGGTAGCCTTGTTTTGTACTTCTTGCATGCTTGGGGAAGGTTTTTGTAAGCGGGAAAGCCCCCGCACCAGACTTTAACGGCCGGGAGGGGGGCTATCGCATTTGTCAGAGGAACTTATTTACGTCTTCGAGCTCCAGGTCGAAGGCTTCGGCCACGGCTTTATAGACCACGTGGCCGTTGATGATGTTGAGGCCTTTTTTGAGGGCTTCGTCGCGGCGGCAGGCTTCCTGCCATCCGAGTTCGGCCAGTTTGATGGCGTAGGGCAGGGTGGCGTTGGTCAGGGCCGTGGTGGAGGTGTAGGGCACGGCTCCCGGCATGTTGGCCACGCAGTAGTGTACCACATCGTCTATGATAAAGATGGGGTCTTCGTGGGTGGTGGGCTTGCAGGTTTCTATGCAACCGCCTTGGTCCACGGCCACATCTACCATGACGGCTCCGGCGCGGATGTCTTTCAGCATGTCGCGGGTGATGAGCTTGGGCGCTTTGGCTCCGGGGATGAGCACGGCGCCGATGATCAGATCTACATTGGTGATGAGCTGTCGGATGTTGTACTCGTTGGAAAAGAGGGTAACCACGTTTTTGGGCATGATGTCGGCCAGGTAGCGCAGCCGCGGCAGGCTGATGTCGAGGATGAACACCTCGGCGCCCAGTCCGGCGGCCATTTTGGCGGCCTGGGTGCCCACGACGCCTCCGCCGAGGATGAGGACTCTGCCCGGAGGCACGCCCGGCACGCCGCCGAGCAGCACGCCGCGCCCTTTGGCGGGTTTTTCTAAGTACTTGGCGCCTTCCTGTATGGCCATGCGGCCGGCCACTTCCGACATGGGGATGAGCAGCGGCAGGCTGCGGTCGGCCAACTCGACGGTTTCGTAGGCCAGGCAGACGGCTTTGCGCTCCATCATGGCTCTGGTGAGCGGCTCATAAGAGGCAAAGTGAAAGTAAGTAAAGATGAGTTGGTTTTCGCGGATGAGCTCGTACTCCGGTTCGATGGGCTCTTTGACCTTGACGATCATGTCTGCCCTGGCATAGACTTCGGCGGCAGTGTCCACGATGACGGCCCCGGCTTCGCGGTACTCGCCATCTTCGAAACCACTGCCTACACCGGCATTTTTTTCTACCAGCACTTCGTGGCCCCGCTTGGTCAATTCCATGACGCCGGCGGGGGTTCTCGCTACGCGGTTTTCATTGGTTTTGATTTCCCTGGGAACTCCTATGATCATGTTGTCTTTCGTTTTGAGGCCTGCTGTGGGGGTAGGCAGCCCGGCCTGAACTGTGTAATTGGGTTTGCGCGAAGCAAAAGTAAGAATATTTTGGTTTTGGGGGCAGAAGTTTAAAGCAGGGGAAATTCCAGGCGCAGGGCCAAACGCCACTTTTTGCCCGTTTGCCACTGGAGCATGGCCCGTAAAGGCTCGGGCTGAAAAGGTGCATAGGCAATGCCCGCATAGAGCGAAGAGACAGGCCGCCCGGCCGCGCTTACAAACAAAGGAGGAAGCGCTGTGAGCTGTTCAATTTGCCAGGAAGAAAAAGAGCCGCCGGCGAAGTACGTCAAAGAGGTCTGAAAGGGCTGCCTGAACAGACGGTAATTTGCCGAAAGGCCAACTCCCCACCCGGTGGCATTTGATTCGGGAAAGGGGTATTCTGTATATTGTGTCTTCACTGTTGCCTGTTGTTCGAGTCTTATTGTTAATGTTGTGCTAAAACTAAGTGCGGGAGGCTTCATGTCAAATTCAATCAGATTGGAAGTGCAGCCGCTTTCCGTTTTGATTTGCAGGCTGTAGTGGCCGGTGCCCAGGCCTTCTATGGCAAAAGGATTGTTGGAGCCTCCACCATAGCTGTTTCCGTTGAGGATGATTTGGTAGGACAGGCTTTCGTGGGTGTTGATGGAAATCAGCACAAAGCCGTCCTGGGCATCGGGATGTGAAGGGGGCGAAAGCGTTTCGATGGCGATTTCGAGCGGCGTTTCGCCGAGCTGTACGGAGAATGTGTCTGAGCACTGTTTTGCAAGTTCCGTGATGGTAACTTGATATTCGCCTTGCGGCAAATGCCGGAGGGTGTCGGAAGCGCTTCCGTTGCTCCAGTGAAAGCTGTAGCCGGAGGGATTTTCGAGCGTTGCGATGATGCTTCCGTTGCTCAGTCCGCAGTCGGGATTTTGGATTTGAAATTCGGGTTTGATTTCACAGGCCGGCTCTTCGCCTTCCGAATACAATAAGGTACAGGCCACAAC
>WGBN01000386.1 GCA_015494245.1 Saprospiraceae bacterium
ATCCCGGACCTCAAAGTTTTGGAAAACTGATTTCTTAACCAAATAAAGTTTTCCACATTTATGCGCTTGTCGCCCATCTTTTGTCAACCTATATCATGGGACCCCAGACAACCGACAACGGACAACGGACAACGGACAACGGACAACCGACAACCCTTATGAGCCAAATACCCTCATAAGCCCCTTTCAGCATTTGCCGAAAGGCAAAATTAAAAAAAAGTGGAAGCGGCAGGGAGCTTTTTTGCCCGCTTTGGGCTCATCTTTGTGTAACCCAAAGACTCACGGGCTTCGGGAAGCCCCACAGTGGCAAGCCCGCCCCCGTAGAGCAACACCGGTGAACTTTGACTGCCGGTTCTGAGCGAGCCGGCGCTTTTACAAAACATGCAAGTAGTTATCGAAAAACGAGGCGCCAGCCTTAAGGTAAAAGACGGACAACTCATCATCAAGCACGGCGACCAGGTGCAGGCGCTGGCTTTTAACACCATCGAAAGCATCGTGCTCAGCAAAGCAACCGTGCTCACGGCCGAGGTCGTGGCACAAGCCGTCGAACACCAGATAGACCTGCTCTTCGTCGCCCGCGGCGGGAAGCCCTTTGCCCGCCTCTGGAGCCCCTACTTCGGCTCCATCGCAACCATACGCCGCCATCAACTGCTCTTTAGCAAATCGCCCGAAGCCGTCGCCTGGATGAAAAACGTCCTCACCCGAAAAATGGAAAACCAACAGGCCCTGCTCTATGCCCTCGCCATGCCCAACCACGCCACAGATAAAATCATTGAGAGTGCCGTCCTGAAAATCGAAGAAGATAAACAACGCTTACAACAAATCGAAGGGCCCGATCTCGCCGACCTCTCCCCACGCCTCAGAGCCGTGGAAGGACAGGCCACCCGGAGGTATTTTCAGGCTGTAAACATACATCTTCCAGAAATGTACCGCTTTGGCCAGAGAAGCCGCCGGCCGGCCCTCGACATGACCAACGCCATGCTCAATTACGCCTATGGCATGCTCTACGGGCGCATGGAGTCGGCCCTCATCAAAGCAGGGCTCGACCCCATGATCGGCTTCATGCACCGCGAAGAATACAACCGGCCGGTACTCACTTACGACTGCATCGAATTGTTTCGAACCTGGGCCGACTGGGTCGTCTTTGATCTCTGTAGGCAACAGGTCATTTTCAGGGAGTTCTTTGAAGTCGAAGCCGGAGGCTATTGGCTGGCACATCCGGCCAAGCGCATCCTCATTCAGCACCTCACCGATTTTTTCGAAGACCAAATCGAATGGGAGGGGCTCACGCGCAGTCGCTATACACACATGAACCTCTTCGCTCAACGACTTGCAGCACTTCTCAAAGAATACAAAACCGATCACAGTAAAAAGCAATCAAAATGAGCATACTGCTTTCTTACGGCGAACGCCTGACAGACAAAACCGAGCTCTTGCAAACCATCCTGCCTGCCCATTTGCACGAAAAAATATGCACCGATGAGGCCCTGAGGGATGCAACCTCGCGCTTGCGCCAGGTACTGCGCATGAGCAAGGAGGCTTACCGCCGCCAAAAAGTACTGTTGCCGTATGTGACTTGTGCTCACTTCAAACCCGCCCAACGGCATTCCAAAAATTTCCTGCAAAGCGTCGGGCTTATTCTCGATGTGGATAAACTGGGCGATCGCCTCTCTGCCTTGCGGCAAAAATTGGAGCGCGATGAGCGCATCCTCCTGTCTTTTATGTCGCCTTCGGGCCAGGGCCTCAAGTTGTTTGTTGCTTTTTCCGGGCCGATTACAGATACTGCCTTGTATGCGGGCTTTTACAAGCGTTTCGCTGCGGCTTTCGCCAAACAATACCAAATTGAACAGTATGTTGACCTGAAAACCTGCGATGCCGTCAGAGCCTGCTTCCTGGCCCATGACCCCAATGCCTATTACAACCCTCTGGCTGTGCCTGTTCAACCGCCTGCTCCCGAAAAAACGCTGTCCGGGCTTTTTCCGGATGAACAAGCGGCAGAACAAGCACAAATTTCCGAAGAAGAGAAAGGTGCCCTTGATGAACAGGCCTATCGCAACATCCTGGACCTCCTCAACGAAAGGCCCAAGAGGCCTCCCAAACCAAAGCCCTATGTGCCTGAAGTGCTCCAGGAGGTGGCTGAGGTGCTGGGAAAAGCCTGGGCTAAACACGAAATTCGCGTAGATGATGTGATTGATATCCAGTACGGAAAAAAATTTGTGCTTTACAAGGGGATTCACCGCGCAGAAGTCAATGTCTTTTACGGAAAAAAGGGCTTTAGCGTAGTCGCCACACCCAAGCGCGGTACGCATCCGGCCCTGACTGAGCTCTGCGTCAAGCTGGCTGAGCTCGAATTGTTTGCGGACTAAAACCTTCAACAAAAAACCAAATGAACAAGGAAGAACGCAAAATTCGGGAACAACTCCGCCGGCGCAGTGGCCTGCCCTCCGGGCAATTGCGCATGCTGGACAGCCTCCCGCCGGCTGTCTGGCATCGCCTGCCCCTCGGGCGCCGCGTGGACAAAATCCTCGAATGGCTGGCACAGTACAAATCCAAAACGAGTAGCGATATGTTGTATTTCGTCATGTACGATATCGAAGACGATAAGATACGCAACCACGTGGCCAAGTATCTTATTAAAAAGGGCTGCATGAGGGTTCAAAAATCTATTTATCTGGCCAAAAGCAGTTCGGCCATTTATCAGAAAATTGCGGATACCCTGCTGGAAATCAACTCCATGTACAAAAACAACGACAGCATCTTCCTGCTGCCCGTGCCCGAAGACAAACTCCGGCACATGCGCATCATCGGAAAAAACGTAGATGTGGAGTTGGTTACAGACCCTCCCAACGTTTTTTTCATTTGATGAAAATCAGCGGTAGAGCTCTGCAGCCCTGCGGTGAATTTCTGCAATCTCCCCGGCCAGCTTTTGGGGCTTTATGACTTTGATGCGATCGCCCCAGGATAAAATGCGGCTCTTCAACTCATAATTGGGAATGACGCGTATGCTGATGTGTAATTCCCCCTTTACCATGCGCCTTTCCTGGCTGGGATGCAGGGGTTTGGTATGGAAGTAGGGTGCCAGGTCTTTGTGTATCCACAGTTCGATTTCCTCCACCTCAGCTTCGCGCGGGATGGATACGCCCACCACATCTTTAAAATACCTGCCCGCCTCAAACCCCTCCGGTGGTGGCCGAAAAGCATCTTTGCCCGGGCGCGCGCCCTTGCTCCTGTCTAAGGCAAACATTTGTATGTCGTTGGTCTTGTGATGACGTGCAATCAGATACCAACGAAAGTTATACTCCTGCAAAAAATACGGAGACAGTTTCAACCACTTGGGTTTGTCGTATTTAAAAGGCTGGTAAAACAACTCAATGCTGGTTTCCTTTTCGATGTGTTCGTAAAGGTTTTCTAAGTGGCTCAAACCCTTGATTTCAGGAGCCTGTTCGAAGAAAATGCGCGGATTTTCTTTGGGCCATTGCATCGAATAACGCTTACCCAGCGCGCTGACGAGTTTTTTTAGCCTTTCGGCAAATGTGAGCCCGGGAAACTGCTCGAGCAGTTGTGCAATCCTGTGCAGCAGCAACAAATCGCGGGGCGTCATCGGGTTTTTGCTCAGCGACCAGGAGGGGTCGGTATAGGAATAAAGCCTGTTTTTGCATCGCTTTGGAATCGGCGCGCCGTATTCCTGACGCAGTACCGAAATGTCATCGCGAATGGTCTCTGTGGAATATCTCCTCGTACCCCCTTCTTTTACACACCAATCTGCCAACTCTTCCAACGAAAAAGACCTGCCCGTTTGAAAGGCAGAGTCCAACAATTTCAGCCTTAGCATTTTATTCCCTGCCATAAGAAATTTGGGTTATGATTTATTCGCGTTTTTCGCTTATGAGACAAATACCCTCATAAGAGCCCCTATATGGGCCCCAAGGTAATTATTTTTTTGAAAAAAATTAGTTTTCTTGTGTAAGTTACGAAAAAGGGATTATATTTGTCCCCGTCAGATGAAGCGTAAAGTCTGCTCTTCATCGTTAAAGACCCCTGTTTGATAGCCATTTTGGCCCCAAAAACAAAACTTTTATGCCGGCTGTACGCTACCTCCAACTGTGTTTTGACCGGGAGTTACCCCCGGCACAAATACGCTATTTCCGGGCAGCTGTCATCGAAAAATCCAAGCGTCAGGGCACGCTGATGCACAACCACAAAGGAGAAAAAGGCTATTACTACCGCTATCCCCTGGTGCAATACAAACTCCACTACGGCAAAGCCTGCATCATCTGCCTCAACGAAGGGGTAGAAGAAATACACTACCTGCTCACAGCCTCCGATCTGGACCTCAAAATCGGCTATCGCACCTATACCTTTGGTATAGAAAACCTCCGCGTCAACATGTTTCGCGTACAAGTCTGGCAACACATGTTCAACTACAGCATCATCAACTGGCTGGGCCTCAACGACGAACGCTACAAGGAGTTCACCTCCCTCGAAAGCGACCCCCTGGCCCAAAAACAACTGCTCGAAAAAACCCTCAAAGGAAACCTCCTCTCCTTCGCCAAAGGCATAGGCTGGCACGTGGAAGAACGCCTCGAAGTCCAAATCTCCGACATCAAACACATCCGCCGCCTCGAGTTCAAAAACGCCCGCCGCCTAAGCTTCGACCTCAACTTCCAAACCAACGTCTCCCTGCCCGACTACCTCGGCCTCGGCAAAGGCGCCAGCACGGGGTTTGGGGTGGTGAGGAGATATAGAAAACCAAAACCTGAAGAAGAAAACGAAAACTGACTCATATATGGAGGCTGTAAACATATACCTGGCTGCCTTGTTGGAGCACATCCCCAATAAACTGATTCAAGAAACCTTCGAGTCTCTGAATGAGCGTCCGGATATCTTGAAACTTGCCAACCAATATGCATCCGCAGGTAATTTCAGATCTGAACACAGCCCCGATTTTGTCGCTTCCCCTTTCGAAAATCTCAAAAAAAATTCTTCTGAGTATGCATATCGCTTTCCGCTTCAAGAACTTAGCCTGAAAAGAGATTTCTTCCCGAAAAAGAAAGGTGAGATAACTGAAGAGGACACAGCTGATGCCTTATGGGCAAGTTTTGCTAAAGATTTTCAAAATCGTGCATTAAGCGAAAATTTGGAACGCTCAGCAGAACGAACGCTAAACCTGCTGGCAAAATATGCAGTAGCGATCCCCAATCCTGCGGGAATGTATCCCGAAATATCCTGGTATGACTATGTGAAGACC
>WGBN01000387.1 GCA_015494245.1 Saprospiraceae bacterium
AAAAGCGTTTCACTTAACGCATAGTAAATGGCCATGAGGGCCGAAAAAATTGCACTGGCCGTGAAGCGCCAGCGTAGGGAGATCGCATTTTGGATGAGATAATTGGCCAGCAGAGAAATGGGAATATTCGCTACAAAAGACCAAAAACCAATCTCCAACAAGTGCCAGCTGATATCTGCCCATTGTCGCGAGAAAATTTTGATAAACAAAAGATGACGGGCAATCCAAAGAGGATTGAAGTACAGCATGGCCCAGGCCGCTTTGATGAGACCTTTTTTGACGCCTTGTATTTTCGCTGTTCTTTTCTCTATCCAGGCGAAGTAGGGCGGGATCTCCCAGGTGTAAAAAGTGGCGCCCACCAGTGATATGCCCACGAGTCGCAGCACGGAAAACTGCCCGAGTAAGAGCGCAGCGATGGTGTCGCCAATGGCGTAAATGAGGAAGGTGATGCGCTTCATGCCTGCTCTTCGTGTATGGGCTGTTTGATGGCTGTCAGAGCCATGACCTTTTCCGGCGTGAAGGGCGCATCAAAGCGCATGGGAGCATCGGGCCGATAGGCCCGGATGGCGTTGAGGATGGCGAAATAAGCACCTATGCCGTACATCAGGGGGGGCTCGCCTACGGCCTTGGATTTGAAGATGGCTGCTTCGGCTTCGGCTCCGCTTACGGGCGTGATGTCTATGCGGCGGGGCGCGGCGAAAATATCGGGCACCTTGTAGGTCGAGAGCGCATTGGAGCGCAGGCGGCCCCGCTCGTCATAGACCACTTCTTCCATACACATCCAGCCGAGGCCCTGCACCAGGCCGCCCTCTACCTGGCCGCGATCAATGTAGAGGTTTATGCTTTTGCCGAAGTCGTGTGCAATCTGCACGGATTCTATCTCGTAGCGTCCGCGCAGGCAATCCACCGTAGCGGTGATGATGGCCGTGCCATAGACGTGATAGGAAAATGGCTGCCCTTTTTCAGTTCGCTTGTCGAATTGAATGCGCGGCGTGGCGTAATGGGCCGTTTCCGAGAGGGAGATGCGCTGCAGCAGCGCAGTTTGTATGAGCTTCACCCACGACAGCCCGCTGTCTTGCCCATTGAGCAGGACGCGTTCGTTTTCAAGACTGATGTTTTCCGGCTCTGCCTTGAGTTGTTTGGCGGCTACGTGCAGCAGGCGGTTTTTGATTTCCGTGCAGGCCTTGAGCAGGGCTTTGCCGTTGAGGTCGGTGGTGGCGCTGGCGGCGCTGGGAGAGGTGTTGGCTACGCGGGTGGTGTTGGTGGTTTCTATTTTTACGCGGCGGTGGTCTATGGAAAAGGTCTGTGCCGCTATCTGCAGGAGTTTTGTGTTGACGCCCTGTCCCATCTCCACGGCTCCGGTGCTGACGCCCACGCTGCCGTCGGCATACACGTGTACCAGGGCGCGGGCCTGATTCATGGAGGTATTGGTGAAGGAGATGCCGAAGCAAACGGGCATGAGGGCCACGCCTTTTTTGATGTAAGTACTTTTCTTGTTGAACTCTTCTGCCTTTCGGCAAATTTCGGCCAGCCCGAATTCCTCTTGGGCCGTCTGCCAGCTTTGGCGGGCCAGGGCCTGCTCTGCTTTTTGTCCATAGGGGAAGAGGTCGCCTTCTTTGAGCAGGTTGAGCTCCTGGATGTGGCGGGCGGGCACGCCCAGTTCGGAGGCGGCCCGGGCAATGGCTGCTTCGATGACGAACATGCCCTGCGGGCCGCCGAAGCCGCGGAAGGCCGTGTTGGGCGGCAAATTGGTCTTGCAGGAGTAAACCGTAGCACGGACGTTTTCGATGAAGTAGCTATTCGTCGCGTGAAAGAGGGTGCGCTCGGCTACGGCCGGAGACAGGTCTGCCGCGGCGCCGGCATTTTGCAGGAATTTTACTTCGTAGGCGCGGATTTTCAGCTCCTCGTCTAAGCCTATTTTGAAATAAGAGGTGTAGGGATGCCGCTTGCCCGTGGCGCGCAGGTCCTGATGCCTGTCTAATACGAGTTTTACAGGGCGCTTGCAGACTTTGGCTCCGAGGGCTGCCATGACGCCCCAGGGCGTGGCCTGGTCTTCTTTGCCGCCGAAGCCTCCGCCGAGGCGTGTAACTTCCAGCTCGATTTTGTGCATGGGCAGGCCCAACACTTTGGCGGCAGCTTTTTGCACCTGGCTTGGTCCCTGGGTGGAGGAAATAATTTTGATGTTGTCGCCTTCGGCCGGAAAGGCATAGGCGCTTTGGGTCTCTAAGTAGAGGTGCTCCTGGCCGTTGGTGTAGGTCTTGCCTTCGAAGACGTATTTGCATTTGGCGAAAGCCTCATCGGGCCGGCCAAGCAGGAAGGTGCGCGGCGGCGTAATGAACAGTCCTTTCTCGTAAGCCTCTTCTTCGGTGGTAACGGGCGGCAGCTCGCGGTAGCGCAGGTGGATGTGCTCGCGGGCCAGACGTGCTGCCTCGGGTGTTTCGGCCAGGATGAGGGCCAGGGGTTGGCCGCAGTAGTGGATTTCTTTTTCGGCAAACAGCGGTTCATCCGGAATGATGTTGCCGATCTGGTTTTCGCCCGGGATGTCGGCCGCTGTGAGTATGCGCAAAACGCCGGGAACGGCTTCGGCTTCTTTTACGGAAAGCTCCAAAATCTCGGCATGAGCCACCGGTGCGTCGAAGACCAGCCCATGCAGACTGCCGTGCAGCAGAGGCAGGTCATCTACATAGAGCGACTCCCCGCGCAGGTGTTTGTCGGAGTCTATGTTGGGAATGGCCGCTCCGGCGGAGAGGGGAGGAGCTGGTGCTGAAGAACGATTGTTCTTTTGAGCGTTCTCTTCCTCTGTTTCTTTTTTCAGGGCTTTCGCCAAATGAGCAAACAGGAGTTGTGTGGCGAGTTGCCGTTTGTAAGTTTCGGAGCCGCGCACATCGCTGATGGGTTTGATTTCGCTTTGCAATATTTTGGCAGCTTGCCTGAAGCTCTCTTCATCGAGTGCTTTGCCGTAGAGGAAGGCTGAGGTCTTGGCCGCGTAAAGCGGGATGGGACTGACGCCCCCGAGGCTCAGCGCGGCTTTCGTGATAAGCCCTGTTTGGGTGTCCGTTTCCAACAGCATGGCCGAGTTGACGGAAGCGATGTCGAGATAGGTGCGCTTGCTGACTTTCTCAAAGGAGAACAGCGCTTCTTCGGGAGGCTCTTCAAAGCTCAATTGAGTGATGATCTCGCCCTCCTGCAGGTCGTACTTTTTGTAGTCTGTGAAAAAGTTGCGCAGCGGCAGTTCGCGCCGGCTTCCGTCGGGCTTTTGAAGGTGTAGTGTGGCGTCTAATGCGAGAAACAGAATAGACAGGTCGCCAATGGGCGAGGCGTTGACGAAATTCCCTGCCGGCGTGGCCATGTTGCGGATGGGCAGGGAGGCCACGAGTTGGAGTTGGTCTTTGAGGTAGAGGGGCGCGTGGGGGAAGGCGCGGATGATGTCTTCTACAGGCGTGGCGGCGCCTATGTGGACGCGGCCGTTTTTGCGTTCTATGCCGCGCAGGGTTTCGTCTTGAACCAGCAGGCGGGGGTTTTTGTCGGCGATTTGGGGTGCTTGTTGTACGAAGAGGTCGCTGCCGCCGCCGAGGACGAGCGGGTCGCTTTGGGGGAGTGGCTTGCGGGGCAGCTTGCGCATTTGTTCGGGTATGCGGAGGAAGTATTCGGGCAGGAAGTTGAGCGCTACCAAGTCCTGGAGGGAATGGGCTTTTTCGAGCTGCCGGCGTAGTTTTTCGGCAGCCCGTTCGATGGATTTGTAGCCCGTGCAGCGGCAGATGTTTCCACTGAGCGCCTCGAGGACGGGAGGCAGCACGCCCGTTTGAATTTTCTCTAAGGCCATGCCCGTGAGTGCCAGCACGAAGCCCGGCGTGCAAAAGCCGCATTGGGTGGCGCCTTCCTCTTTCAGCGCCTGCTGAATGGCGTTGAGCCTGCCATCGGGCAGGTTGAGCCCCTCTATGGTGACGACATGCCTGCCGAGCGCATTGCCCAGAGGAGAAATGCAGGAGGTGATGAGGCGGTAGTGCATCTGCTCCTCCCGCCACTCGCCCGTGAGCACGCTGCAAGCTCCGCAATCGCCTTCGCGGCAGGCCGTCTTAGTCCCTTTGAGCTGCCTCCGCCCGCGAATGAAATCCACCAGGCTAAGTCCGGCAGCAGCCTCAACGGCAATGAGTTGGTCGTTTAAAATCAGCATCCGGTAAATCTTTGTAAGGGAAACAAAGATAGGGAATCAATGGAGAATTGAAAATGGAAAATGGAGAATGAAAAATGGAAAATGACCTAACTAAAGGATCGGGGGGCTGACCGGAGAAGCCCTTTTTTGAATATCGAACAAGGAATGTCGATGAACGATTTTTGATTTAAGCTACCAAAGGAAGACCCCCGAGCCGGCCTTTGGGAATGAAAAATGGAAAATGGAGAATGACCTAACTAAAGGATCGGGGGGCTGACGCAAGGAAGACCCCCGAGCCGACCTCAAAAAACGGGATATCAAGTTGAACGAGCTTAAAAATCCTTTAGATTGAGCTTGCCGAAATCCGCGGAAACCTTCAGGCTGAGCCTGCCTGCTGCCGGGGCACCGGAGTTCGGCCCTGCTCACTCAGCAGCAGGCAGGCTCAGCCTGAAGGTTTCCGC
>WGBN01000388.1 GCA_015494245.1 Saprospiraceae bacterium
ATGATAAAGCGCCTGGGGTCCATGCCGTGTTCGCGGACGAGGTAATCCCTGACTGCTTCGGCCCGCTTTTTGGACAGGCGGATGTTGGCAGAGCGGCTGCCCACATTGTCGGTATTGCCTTCGATGCGCACGCGGGCATTGGCAAAGGCCTTGGCGATGTCCACGAACTCTTTGTCTATGATGTACTTGGCATTTTCGTCCAGTTGATATTCTCCGGTGCGGAAATTGATGCTGACGCGCTTGGTCGCGATGGCTTCTTTACCACGTCCTTCCTCTTCAGAGATGTCCGTAAAACTGCGGGCTGCTTCGGCGGCATGCTCGGGGCCACTCAGGTGAGTTTTCTGCACCAGCTTGGGATAGGCAATGAGGCGCCAACTCGGCACCTTGCCGTCTATATAGCCCAGCTTCGTATAGGTTTGCGCCATGCGGGAGTAGAGGCTTTCTCCGGTAACGCCTTTGTAGTTGGGATTCAGCCCAAAGAAATTGACGTTGTCGCCATGGGTCGTGAGGCGAACGTTGTTGATGGCCTTATAGGTATCATCTACCGTAAAGCCCGGGAAGTTGTCGGCCAGGATTTTAGCGGCTTCGCGCTTAGCGGCATCGCTGGTGTTGATTTCGGCAGCGCCACGCATCCAGCCTTCGTAGAGCTTTTGCATGCGGTCGAAATTCGCGTCCACCCAGTCTTTTTTGGCGATAAAGACGTCGGCAATAATGTTGGAAGCCGAGCGGGTGCTCTCCAGAACCTTGGAGCCCGGTACAGCCCGCAGGCAGGCTTCGTCGTCGGGACTCCAGACCACAGCGGCATCTACGCTGCCCGCTTTGAAGACCTCGGCGGCATCTATGGCGTTGGACTGCGGTATGATTTCTACATCATTTGGCGAAAGCCCACCGGCCTCTAACAGCCAAATCAGAAAAGAATGTGAGGGCGTCAGCTCAGCTACGGCAATTTTCTTGCCCTTCAAATCTGCTACGGAATTGATGCCCCGGCGCGCCACAATGGCATCGCCCCCGCGCGACCAGTCGGCCTGGAAAACCACCACGGGCTTGTAGTCTATGAGGCTGTTCACTTCGGTGGGGAAAGCGTCAATGGTGGCCCAGAGCAAATCCACATCGCCGCTCTTGAAGGCAGCGCGGGAAGCGTCGAAATCGTCCAGCACTTTGAACTGCACTTTGAGCCCGTACTCCTTGGTAAAGCGGGAGTCGGGATTGGGGTCAAAGCCGCGATTGAAATACTGACCGCCGGCATAACCGCCCCAGGTAACCACGCCGATTTTGATGATAGGGTCATCCGTTTCATAAACGTTGTCTTCGGGTTTGGGGCCGCTCTGATTCAACAGGCTTTGGCCAAATTCGGTATTTTGCAGTATCCAGCGACCGCCAAACACTACAGCCCCTACGATGAGCAGGGTGATGAGAAATTTTGAGAAAGTCGTCAGTCGTTTAGCCATGATGGTAAAGAGTTGTGATTTTATGGGTTAATCGAAAAAACTGTCGTACTGGTTTTCGCGGTCTTCGCGCACTACGGGCTCTTCCACGGGGCCTTTCAGGTCGAGGGTATCGGAATCGTCTTCGGCAGAAAGCAGCAGGGCTTCTTTTTCGTCGCCCAGCAATTTGGAAGATTCCTTTTCCCACTTTTCGAGCATTTTCAGCCCTTCTTCTTCGAAGACGCCGTTTTGCAGGTCTATGGACTCCATAAAGGTAGAGGAAAGCTCCATGAAGCGTTCCATTTCTCCCACTTTGCTGCTGACGTCGTCGGCCACGGCTTCGAGGGCCATGTCGAAAGCCATGAGTTTGTCTTTATCGCCCCGGATGATGTTCATGGCGGAGTTCATGGCGGAGTGGGAAGCGAGAATGGCCTTGCGCTCCTGTTCTTTCATCCTGACCTGGTCGGCTATGTCTTCTTTGAGGACGTAAGAGTTGTCGTACATTTTTTTGAGTACGCGGTAAAGCACCTCCATTTTGCGGTAGAGGTCTTCGAGCCGCATATTGGATTCCTTCAGGCGGCCGGCCTTGCGGGTTTTCAGGATGAGTTGGGCAGCGTCTTTTTGCTCCTTGGCTTTGCTGGCCACTTCGAGATTGTCTTTAATGGCCTCTTTGTTTTTGTAGATCAACTCCCCCAGGACGTGCATCTGACTTCTGAGCTTGTTGAGCTGGCGCTTCATGTTGGTCAGGTTTTCCTCGAGGTCCTCTACATAAGATTTGAGGATGCTGATGGGGTCTATTTTGATGAACCAGGAGGTGATCCAACGCATCACGCTCTTGTACATATACCAGACGCCGGCCCGCATCTGGGGGTCCAGGGCCATATAGACCAAAGCGGCAAGGACGATCACACTGACTATCACGCCTATCGTACTGCCTGTAATCCAGGTGAGGATGGCTGCGGAGAACTTATACCCCAGATAAACCGTTCCTCCCAAAATTGCAGCCAGAAAGATGCCTCCGGTAACGCCTTCCGGACGGCTCCAAAAGGATTTGGGCTGCATGTTCTTACTTGTTGTTTTATCCATAGCCTACACCGCTGGTTTTTCCTTACTTAAATGAAAGGGCATCACTTCAAATATTGTTTCATCTTTTCGACATCCGAATGGATCTGATCGCTTAACACTTTCAGGGAGGCCATGAAGTCGTTGGCCGTGTTTTGGATCTTCTGCTTTTCGGTAGTTATAGACGCCCTTATTTTATCGGCCTTTTTGCCGGCCTCCTCAATCTCCTTTTTGAGTTGCTCGATTTGTTTTTGCTTGGCCGCGATGGATGCCTGCAAGGCCTTGAGTTCTTTTTCTCTTTGGGTAACCTTTTGGTCTTGTTGTTTCTTCAGCGCTTGTTTAAACTTCAACTCTTCTTGCGAGAGCACCGAGATGTAGTGCCTGGCGGATTCGATCAGGGCATCCCGTTGTACGCCCAGGGATTTAGCCATAGCCATGGCCGACTGGTAGCGCGTGGCCTCATCCATAGGCATTTTCTCCAGCGATTGGAGGGATTGCTTAAACTCTAAGTAATCGAAGCCTTCCTTGTTGTTTTTCTCCAAAGCCCCAAAGAGTACTTCTATAAATTTGTTGCGGACTTTACCACCCTCACCGGTGGACTTGGCGATGGAGAATGCTTCCTGCCCGGCGGCAGGTTGTGCTGCAGGAGATTTGCCGGCATCCTGCGCATCAGCAGCGGCTTTTTTCCTCGCAGGCGCTTCCTCTTCTTCAATAATGAACAGCGATTTGAGTTTCTCAAACATAGGTGCTTTTTTAAGACAGCGCAAATTACAAAGAATTCGCGAACTGCAAACAGCCTTTTACGTTAATCTTTGCTAACTTTGGGGGTCCAAACACCCACACACTCAAAACCATGCCCGTAAAAACCATCGTACAAAAAGCAAAGGCCTCTCTGCTCGAAGGGCAAACAGCTGAAGCGCTGGATGCCCTGATCGCATTTCTCGAAAGAGATGAAAAATACGAGCAACTGTTGCGCATGGCCATCAATATACGCAGCGAATACAGCCGCCTGCAGGATGAACAAAACCAGGGCTTCATCAGTTCGGATGAGGCCAATGCCCGCCTCAACCGCCTCAATGCCCGCCTGCTCGACCTGCTCGACCGCCTCGCAGACGGCCGGCTGAAAGTGGAAAGCACTCCGACTGCACAAGGCGGCCAACGCAAAAAAATGCTGTTCATAGGCATCCCCGTCCTGCTGCTTATCGGTGCTTACCTCGGCTATCACTTCTGGCCCTCGCCCCCCACCGATGGAGAAAAAATAAGTTGCCCCGATTTTGCACCCAAAGCAGATATGCGCGTGCTGCTGCTGCCCTTTAAAAGCATCAGCGGCGACGAACTGAAAGCAGAGTACACCGTCAAGCAACGCCTCGACGACCTGGCTTACGAAAAAGACCTGCCCGTACAAGTGCAAATCTTCGAGCGCTTTTACGAACGCCCCAATGCCAATTTTCCGGGTTTCCGTCAGGCCGAAAAAATCGGCAGACACTGCAATGCCGACCTCATCCTGTGGGGCACGGCAGAAGAAACCCCCGATAAGCGCATCATACTGACTTCCAAATTCAAATTCCTCGGCGATGAACAGGCCTTCCAGGTCAAACAGCTCGAACTCGAAGGTGAAACCGACCTCGTCGCCGTCAATTCCATCTCCAGCCTGCTGCAGGAAGGCACCTTTACCCAGGATGTAGAAACGCTCATCCTCACTTTTTACGGCCTCATGGCCCATCAGGAAGGACAATATGC
>WGBN01000389.1 GCA_015494245.1 Saprospiraceae bacterium
CCCCACATTAGACGCGAAGCGTCCACATTTTTTTACCGGCCCCATTTCCCACATAACCGTCCCCCCTCCCTTCGCAAACGGCCATTTCCCTGCCAACGGGCACCATTTGGCGAAAGCCGGGGGAGTAACCCTTTTCCATTCTTTACGTCTAAAGGGGCAAGTCGCGGGATTTTTGGACTTTCAGGTTTTGGTTTAGTGTTGGCTTTTTCGCGAAGATTTCGCAGCTTTTGTGTGCGCCTGTTTTTTCGCCTTTTTATTTGTTATCTTTGCCGCTGTAAAAGAGGGAACTCTTGGCAGCTCGCTTAGCGCATCTGCGTTTGGAGCTCTTTGTTTGACGAAAAAAAGGTGCATAGCAAGACGGTGACTTTTGAGATTAAAGACAAGGCAAAAAAGCCACTGACAGACATGGAGCTGATCCGGTGTTACCTGGAGCGGCGGACACCGACTTGCTTCAGCAAGTTGTATGACCGCTATGCACCCAAGGTGTTTGGTAAGTGTCTGGCTTTGCTCAAAGACCGTGGTGAGGCAGAAGATGCCACGCAGGAGATTTTCGTGAAAGTCTTCTCGAAAATGGGGTCTTTTGATGAGCGATCGAAGTTCTCCACCTGGCTTTATTCGATCACTTATAATCTCTGCATTGACCGCTTGCGCAAGAAGAAGAAGGAACGGGAGTTGTTTTCAGAGGAATTGGAGAACAAACCGGAGCTCGTGGTCGAAGTAGATGATAAGGAGTTGTTGGAGATGGAACTGGACCGGCTGAAAGCCGTCCTTGAGCGCATTCCGGAAGGAGATAAGATGCTTTTGCTGATGAAATATCTGGATGGCATGCAGATCAAGGAAATTGCCAAAATCCTGGACAAAACCGAAAGCGCTATTAAGATGCGCATCAAGCGGGCAAAATTTAAAGCCCGAAAAATTTACGAAAACTTGTATGCTTCGGCAGAATGAACAAACTGCCTTTTGAGCATGGAAATATGAAAAAACTTTGAACCCTTTGAAGAGGTAAACTGCTGAGACGACTTTATGGTACAGAATAGTTTTGAAAAGTGGATGCAGGAGGAAATGGAACAAATGCCCCCTCCCAAGGTGAAGGAAAAAGTAAGCCGCATGGTCTTGCTCATGGATTTCTGTGCCCAAGTCGTTGATCTTTACTTGCCGAGGGCTATGGATACCTTTATCGCTTTGACGGGTGTCGAAGGTGAAAGGGAAGTTTTGCAGGAGGATGAAGAAGAGAAGGATGATAAAACTTCCCATACTGATGAAAAAGAATGAGCATGAACGGATTCTTACTGCTTGAATCGAACATAGATATCTGGAAGATTCTTACTGACGTGATCGGGCAAATGGCTGCCGTTTTGCCCAATCTGGTAGGTGCTTTGGTAGTGTTTGTCATTGGCTGGATTTTAGCTAAGATAGTTGCCAAACTCATTAAGCGCCTGCTGACAGCTATAAAGGCAGATGCGCTGGCAGAGAAGTTAAATGAAATTGATTTTTTTAAGAATACTAAGTTTCGCTTTGTTCCCTCAGTAGTTTTAAGTAAGGTTGCCTATTATTTTATCTTCTTGATTTTCATTCTGGCAGCTACGGATGTGTTGGGCATGAAGGCCATTTCCGATTTGATGAGCGATCTCATCAACTACCTGCCGAATCTGTTAACTGCAGCTGTCATTTTGATGATTGGCATCATGTTTGCCGATTTTATCAAAAACATCGTCTATTCGGCTGCTAAGTCGCTGGGTATCCCCGCAGCGGGGCTGATTGGGAGTTTTGTGTTTTACTTCCTTTTTATCGGTGTGGCTATGACGGCCCTGGATCAGGCCAGAATCAATACAGAGTATATTCAACAAAACCTAACGCTGCTGATAGGTGGCCTGATGCTGGCCTTTGCTTTTGGGTATGGGTTGGCTTCTAAAGACATGATGGCCAATTTTATTGCTTCTTTTTACAGCCGAAAAAAAATCCAGCCCGGCGATTTTGTGGAGGTAGATGGCTATCGTGGTACTGTTGTTGAGATAGACAATACTTCTTTCACTTTGCGCACGCCCAGAGGGCGGGTGATCATCCCCCTCAGTAAGTTGACTGTAGAGAATGTGCGTATTTTTACGCCTGAGAAAGATGGTGAAGAGGATTGAACCTGATGATACTCTCCTTCCCTTTGTTTTGATTTTTTAACCACAAACGAAAGAAAACGATGAAGAAGACGATTTTACTGATGTTGGTCCTGCTGGCTTTTGCAGGTGTGCAGTTGAACGCGCAAGACGCTCCGGAAGCGAAAGAAGGTTGGGACATGGGCGGAAGCATAGGCTTTGATTTTACTCAGTTGGGCCTGGTCAATCCGCGTGTGGGTGCCGGTTCCAATCGCATTGGTTTTGGAGGCTTGAACACGCTTTTTGCGCATTACAAGAAAGGCAAGTTGTCCTGGGATAACGACGGCTCCCTGCAGCTCTCTGTGCAGCGCATTGGCAGCTCTGAAAATCCCTTTGAGAAAAACATAGACATTTTGCGCCTCGGCTCCATTTTGGGCTATCAATTTGGCGACAGCAAACTCTCGGGAGCCGTAGCTGCTACTTTTGAGTCGCTCTTGTTGCCGACCTACGAGGGCAATGTCTTGAGCGGGCCGGACAGCACGCTTTTGGCCAAATTTTTGTCGCCTGCGCGCATCTCTTTTTCTCCGGGCTTGACTTATAAGCCCAATGAGCATTTGACCGTCTTCTACTCACCGGTCTCTTCCCGCATCATTTACGTGGCTGATGACGCCATCGCACAGCTGAATGTGCATGGCAATGAGCCCGGCACCAACTCTTTCTACACCCTGGGCTCCAATCTGAATGTAACTTATGCCAACAAGTATCTGGGAGATAAACTGCTGGTGGGTAGTTCTCTGGACCTCTACAGCAATTATCTCAAAGAGCCCCAAAACATTGACGTGCTTTGGAAAGTGGATATGGGCTGGCAGGTGTTCAAAAACATCTCGCTGAATCTGGCCACAGAACTTTTCTACGACCACGACGTCATGGTGCAGGTTGACCGCAACAAAGATGGCAAGTACGACCCGGATGAACTGGGTCGTCGCGTGAGTTTTGTGGAGGCCTTGCTGATCAAATACAACTACGTATTTTGAGCTGCCCCTTATAGACGCCTTTCCCAATGATGGGAGAGCAGGCTTGAGCCGGCTCTCCCATTTTTTTTCTATTTTTGGCGCATGCCAAAGAAAGAACTCTTTTTGCTTGATGCCTATGCGCTGATTTACCGCGCCCATTACGCCTTCATCAGCCGCCCTTTGATTAACTCTAAGGGGCTGAACACCTCGGCCATTTCCGGTTTTACCCGTTTTACCTGGGACATCATCAAAAACCGCCGGCCCGGCTACCTCGCCGTGGCTTTTGACACTTCGGCGCCCACTTTCCGGCACGAGATGTATCCGCTCTACAAGGCCAATCGCGAGGCACAGCCCGAAGACATCACGGCGGCGGTGCCTTATATCAAGCGCATACTCGAAGCTTTTCGCATTCCCGTAACCGCCGTGGATGGCTATGAGGCCGACGACCTCATTGGCACCCTGGCCTTTCAGGCAGCTGATGAGGGCTTCCGGATTTTTATGGCTACCTCCGATAAAGACTATGGCCAGTTGGTGCGCGATGACCGCATTCTGCTTTACAAGCCCGGGCGCCGCGGCGATGAGGTGCAAATCCTCAACGAAGAAGCCATCCTCAAGCTCTGGAACGTCAAGCGGACAGACCAAATTCCCGATATGCTGGGGCTGCAGGGCGACAGCTCCGACAACATCCCGGGCGTCCCCGGCATAGGCCCCAAGACAGCTGCCAAGCTCATCTCCCAATACGATACCATCGAAAATCTGTTGCAACATCTGGATGAGCTCAAGGGCAAAGTGCGCCAAGCCCTGGAGGAAAACAAAGACCAGGCCCTGCTCTCCAAAAAACTGGCCGTCATAGATACCCATGCTCCGGTGCAGTTTCATGCCGAAGAATACCGCCTGAGCGAACCCGACACCACAGCCCTCCGGGAAATATTTGAAGAGCTGGAATTCCGAAGCCTGAAAAACGACATCCTCTCTGCCTTTAAACCGAAAGAAAACGGGCAGTCAAAAAATACACCTTCAGTTGCTCGCGCCGGTGTGCAACAGACGCTTTTCGACCTGCCGGCACAAAAATCCGCTTCAGCCTCTGAGCGCGGGGACAGCCAACTCTCGCATGTGGGCAATACCGAGCACCAATACCACCTGGCCGGTACGCCGGCAGAATGGAATGCGTTAATAAAAACATTGAAAAATCAAAAAGCCTTCGCCTGGGATACGGAGACTACTGAGGTAGATCCCAACCGCGCCTCCCTCGTCGGAATGTCCTTTGCCGTAAGGCCCAAAGAAGCCTGGTTCGTTCCCGTACCGGAAGGAACAGAAAAGGGAAAAGCCGTAGTAGATGCCTTTCGGCAAATTTTATCCGGAGGTGATCGCACGCTCGTCGGTCAAAACATCAAATACGATGCCCTCGTACTCAAGTGGCAGGGCGTGGACGTCAAAGGCTCCTTTTTCGATACCATGATCGCCCACTATTTGCTGGCACCTGAGCAACGGCACAATTTGAATTATC
>WGBN01000390.1 GCA_015494245.1 Saprospiraceae bacterium
ACCTGAGGGTAAAGAAAATACAAACCTGCAAAGACAGCACGACCAAGTTGTGGAGGAGCTCTACCAAATCAATCTGCAAATTGCAGAAAAATACCCGCGTTACGCCAGCTCCATAAAAGAACTCGCCACCTCCCTACAAGAACTGGCTAAGCAACTCCCGCGCAAAACGGGTTTTCTCGCCTATTTCTTCGGACAAAACAATCTATACACCTGGCTCGTACTGCCGGAGGGAGGGAGAGCCACTTATGATTTTTTGCAAACGCCCCTGACTTCCGATGAGCTTGAAAAAGAAGTAAATACTCTGTTTGGTTTGCTTTCACAGAGGAGTCAATTGTCCGGAAAGCGGGCTTCATTCAGCCAACTGGCAGAACGCACCTATGAGCAGTTGTATCCGGAAGCTTTGCGAAAAGCTTTGCCTCCCAATATGCTCATCATCCCCGACGGCCTCCTCTATTACCTGCCCTTTGAAATTCTTCTTACGGAAGAGGCAGACACCGCTGCTCTTTGGCAAGACTGGCCTTTCCTTTTGCAAGGGCAACAAATTCAATATGCCTACTCGGCCGGCGTCTGGCTCGAACAAAAAGCCATGCGAACTCAGGCGCCGAAAAAATTGCTGGTCGTAGCGCCCTCCTTTCCTCCCAATGACCCACGGCTCCTCCCCCCGCTTTCGCAAGACGATTACTTAATGGAGCTCGCCGGCGCTGAAATCATGTCAGGGGATGCCGCTTCTTTATCTGCCTTTCGGCAAATGGCCACGCGGTATCGCCTCATTCACCTGCACACCCATGCCCTCAGCGAGGGCGTTCCCCGCATCGAGCTCAGCGACAGCTCGCTTTTCCTGTCTGACATCTACGCCTTGCCCCTGCAATCCGAACTGGTCGTGCTCTCCGCCTGCCAAACGGGCAGTGGCGAGGTACTCGAAGGCGAAGGCGTCATGAGCCTGGCCCGCGCTTTCTCTTATGCCGGCACGCGCGACCTCATCGCCAGCCTCTGGAAAGTCAATGAGAAAAGCACGGCCCGCCTCTTTATGAGCTTTTACCAATACCTGGAAAAAGGCTACAGCCCGGGCCAATCACTCAGGCTCGCCAAACTCGATTACCTGCACGACCCCACCGTCGAAAACTGGGAGAAATCACCCTACTACTGGGCGGCTTTCATCCCCACCGGCTATGACCAACAGAAAACAACCCGCCATTGGCAATGGCTCGCTCTGACAGGAGTATGTGCACTGGTATTAGTTGCCCTCCTGAAAAGAAAACCCAAAAAAAACGCGATGCGCCAGCGAGCGTAAAACCACATTAGAGACCGAAGGTCTCCACATTAGACGCGAAGCGCCCACATTAGGCGCGAAGCGCCCACATTAAGCGCGAAGCGCCCACATTAAGCGCGAAGCGCTCCCCCCTACCGCTCACTCGCCCTCCAAACAACCCCATCCCCAAACCTCTTCTTAATCTCATCCAAGCCATGCAGCAGTTTCATCTCTTTTTGATGTTGGTCGAAGAGTTGTAAAGGTTCATTTCCATATAAGAGGCCGGAAAAGCGGCAGCCCAGCAGGCGCAAGGGGCGACGGGCTTTGTAGTGCTCTTCAAAAAGTTTGCGGGCATGCGACAGCAGCAGGGCATCATTGGCGGTATAGGGAATCTTCCGCTGATGGGTGGTCGTACTGAAGTCGGCATAACGCAGTTTGACGGCTACATTGGAAGTCAGGCGCCCTTTTTTGCGGAGCAAAAAGCCCAACTTACCGACCAGACGGGTGAGCTCTGCCTGCAAGCGTTCGGGCTCTTCCACGTCTCGATCAAAAGTGTGTTCGGAAGAAATGGATTTGCGCTCCGAATAGGGCGTCAGGCGGGTAGAACCCAGGCCGTTGACTTTTCGCCAGATGGATTTGCCGTGTTGACCGAACATATCCTCCAACAGCTCCATCGGGTAAGCGGCCAGTTGCCCGGCCTTCCTGATGCCGAGGCGGTGTAATTTTACAGCTGTTTTGCGCCCGATGCCCGGGATTTTTTCGATGGGCAGCGGAGCAAGAAATTCCCGCTCACTACCCGGAGGAATCAGGAGCTGACCGTTGGGTTTGGCCTCGCCCGTAGCTACTTTGGCCACCAGTTTATTTGCCGCAAGGCCCATAGAAATAGGCAGTCCCGTCTCCCGCTGAATCCGCTGTCGCAGCCGGACGGCCCATTTCCAGCATCCTATATAGCGGTCCATGCCGCTGAGGTCCAGATAAAATTCATCTATGGAGGCCTTCTCGTACAGGGGGGCCTCTTCTTCGACGATCTCACTCACCCAACGCGAGTATCTGCTGTAGGCCTGCATGTTGCCCCGCAGCACCACTGCCTGCGGACACAACTGCCGCGCCCTGCTCATGGGCATGGCCGACCTCACTCCATATCGCCTCGCCTCATAACTGCAAGAAGCCACCACCGCCCGCTCACTATGGCCGCCTATTAAAATCGGCCTGTTGCGCAACTCAGGCCGCAAGAGCCGCTCCACCGAGACGAAGAAGGAATCCAAATCCATGTGTAAAATAGCCCTGTCAAACATTTTGCAGATTGTTTCTGCAAATATAAACACTTTGTGTTAAAAAATTTTCACAGTTTTATCTC
>WGBN01000391.1 GCA_015494245.1 Saprospiraceae bacterium
CCCTGTACGTTACCCAGGACCTGGGGACAGCCCACCTGCGCTACGAGGATTTTGCCATGGACGAAATGACTTATGTGGTGGCCGATGAGCAAAATTACCACTTTAAAGTGCTGTTCGAACTGCTCAAACGCCTCGGAGAACCTTATGCAGATAAGCTGTACCACCTCTCTTATGGGATGGTCGAACTGCCCGAGGGCAAGATGAAATCGCGCGAAGGCACCGTTGTGGATGCCGATGACCTCATAGCCGAAGTCATTGCCGAAGCCCGCAAAAACGCAGAGGAAAGAGGCGGACAGGACGAATTGCCCCCGGAACAGCGAGAGGAAATCAACCGCAAAGTGGGCCTGGCAGCCTTGAAATTCTACCTGCTGAAAGTCAATCCGGCCAAGTGGATGACCTTCAATCCGGCCGAGTCTGTGGACCTGCAAGGCCAGACGGGCCCCTATGTGCAATACGCTTATGTGCGGATTAAAGGCTTGGAGCGAAGAGTTCAAAAAGAGGGTATAAACCTCTCTGAATCAGTCGGTTATAAGGACTTACATGCTTCAGAACGTGCATTGCTGATGGGCTTGCATCAATTTCCTGCGGTGGTCGAGCAGGCTGCTCTGGAGTACGATCCTTCCCATCTGGCCAACCATTTGTACCAATTGGCAAAGACCTTTAACAAAATGTGGCACGAGTTGCCGATATTCTCTGCAGAGGATCCGGTAGCACGGGCTTTTCGCCTGCGCCTGGCCCGGATAGTAGGCCGTACCCTGCATCGCGGTATGGCCTTGTTGGCCATCGAAATGCCCGAACGCATGTAAAATTCTGAGCCGATGCATGGGGTCGCTTTAATGCGGCCTGAATGATCGAAATGCCTAAATGAGTATAGCATGGAAGAAAAAAAGCAAGAGCATTATCACTTCATCGAGGAGATCGTCCGCGAAGACCTCGCTGCGGGTAAATACGAACAAATACACACGCGCTTCCCGCCGGAGCCGAATGGCTATTTGCACATTGGTCACGCCAAGTCCATAGTGCTCAACTTTGGCCTGGCTGAGAAATACGGAGGCCTGACGAACCTGCGCTTCGACGATACCAATCCGACAACGGAGAAGACGGAATACGTGGAGTCTATCAAAAACGACATCCGTTGGCTGGGCTATGATTGGGGCGACAGGGAGTATTATACCTCGGATTACTTCGAGCAGTTGTACGAATTTGCCGAAAGGCTGATTAAGAAAGGCAAGGCGTATGTAGATGACTCTACGGCCGAAGAGATTGCCGCCATGAAGGGGACGCCCACCGAGCCGGGCACGCCCAGTCCTTACCGCGATCGCAGTGTGGAGGAAAATCTGGATTTGTTCAGGCGCATGCGGGCGGGCGAGTTCCCGGATGGCAGCAAAGTGTTGCGGGCCAAAATAGATATGGCTTCCCCGAATATGCATCTGCGCGACCCCCTCATGTATCGCATCAAGCATGCCCGCCATCACCGCACGGGCGATGCCTGGTGTATCTACCCCATGTACGATTTTGCGCATGGACAAAGCGACTCCATCGAGCACATCACGCATTCGCTTTGCACCCTGGAGTTTGAAAACCACCGCCCTTTATACGAGTGGTTTATACGGGAACTGGAGATTTACCCCTCCCGTCAGATCGAATTCGCCCGCCTCAACTTAGACTACACGGTGATGAGCAAGCGTCGCCTCCTGCAGTTGGTGGAAGAAGGGCACGTCAGCGGCTGGGATGACCCCCGTATGCCCACGCTTTCGGGCATGCGCAGGAGGGGGTACCCACCGGAGGCCATCCGGAATTTCAGCGAACACATCGGCGTGGCCAAGCGGGAAAACATCATCGAGTTGAGCCTGCTGGAGCACTTTGTCCGCCAGGAGCTCAACAAGCGGGCCAAACGCCTGATGGTGGTTTTGGAGCCCATCAAACTGGTCATTACGAATTATCCCGAAGGCCAAACGGAAATGATGTCAATCATCAACAATCCGGAAGACGAGAGCATGGGGGGGCGGGAAGTGCCTTTCGGCAAATACCTGTATATCGAGCGCGAAGACTTTATGGAAGACCCGCCCAAGAAGTTCTTCCGCCTCGGGCCGGGCCGGCATGTGCGCCTGAAGAATGCCTTCATCGTGCGCTGCGATGATTTCGTGAAGAACGAGGCGGGAGAGGTGACAGAAGTTCATGTTACTTATTTCCCCGACAGCCGTTCGGGCTCCGATACTTCGGGCATCAAGACGAAGGGCACTTTGCACTGGGTTTCAGCAGAGCATGCCGTGCCCGTGGAAGTACGCCTGTACGATCGCCTTTTCTCAGACCCCAATCCGATGGGGCATGAGGGGCGGGATTTCAAGGAGTTCATCAATCCCGATTCGTTGCATGTGCTGCCAAAGGCCATGGCAGAGCCGGCCATTCGGGAGGTACAGGATGGAGAATACCTGCAATTCCTGAGAAAAGGCTATTTTTACAAAGATTCTGACAGCAGCGCCGAGCATCTGGTCTTTAACCGCACGGTGGGCCTCAGGGATGCTTGGGCAAAAATTGCTGCAAAGAAGAAGTAAGCAGCAAGCCTGCTGCTTACTTCTTCCAAAACATTTTGGAAAAACCTCCTTATCATGAAAAACAATCCATATCTCAGGCGTTGGGCTTCTGTTTCTGTACTCTTGATTGCTGCCGTGATTGCCTTAGTGGCGTATCTGGATTTTTCGAATATTCCCTTTTACGAAATTCGCGTGACGGATGAGACGCTGAATTTCTGGAGTTTCCTCGGCGGTATCTTTCTGGTTACTTTGTTGGCAGAGCGCTTTGTGGAGCTGTTTGTGCGGGACACGCATGAGGAGGAAAAGGAGGAATTGAAGGCCGATATAGCCCGCCTGCAGGCAGCTATGAATCCGGCTGAAGATGCGCCCGGCACCTCTGAGGTCATGGCCGTTTTCGGCGTTGAAAGTCCGGCGGATTTGCACACTTTGTTGCGCAAGAAAGAGGAGCGTTTGTACAGGCTGCGCAAGCAACGCGAGTACAGCATCCTGTTGACTTTGTTCGTGATCGGCCTGCTCATCAGCCTTTCGGGTTTTTCTTTGCTTTCCCACGTCTTCGACACTTCACAGCTCAGCACTGTGCAGCACATCCTTTTCCGCTCCATAGACCTGGTCTTCTCTGCTGCGTTGATTTCATCGGGCAGTGGAGGTATGCACGAGCTGGTGAAAGTGGTAGCCGGCTTTAAAGATTTCTTGTTGCAGATGCCAAAATAGAGACCCTCAAAATTTAGGACAAAGAATCAAATCATTCTGATAATTTCCGAGGTAAGCTACGGATATTTCAAAGGCATTGCGTCGCGCAAAGGAGGCCGGGGTGTTGAGGTCTCCTACATTGAGGTCGTAGCTAAAGCCGAAGAGCACCTGGCTGTATTCGATGCCAAAGATGCTGACGATGCCATCGAGCAGCACGAGGTTTTTGTGGTCGCGCACGGCGCGGGCGCTGGCGCCAAGGTGCAGGGCGGTACCGGTAGTGGTGGAGAAGAGGAAGCGGAAAGTTCCTCCGGCATCGGCCTGGAAGTGGGGGTCTTGCAGGCTGGCCATGGCACGGGGTTGGAAGGATATACGGGGAGTCAATGGCAGGCGAAAGTTGACGTTGGCCACATAGCGCACGGGCAGGCGGCTGACGGTGTTGTTGCCGTCTAAGGGATTGGTGGAAAAAAAGTTGATTTGGGGCTGGGTGAAGTGCTGCATGGCAAAGCCGAGGAAGGTGGCGAAGCCGTTTTGGTTTTGGGCGCTGTAGTTGATACCGAGCGAAAAATCTCCGAAGGCGATGTTGTTGGGAGGCAGGTTTTCTGCGGTGAGGTCGGTATATCCGTCTATGCCGTTGAATTGATCTGTGTAGAACAGGTCCTGATAGTTGATGCTTCGCTGGATGATACCGAATTGAAAGCCCACTGTAAGGAAGCGGCTGTGCCTGAAGCTGAGCGCTTTGTGATAGGCTGTTGAGACGTTGATTTGAGTAGAGGTATAATCTACGGCGCTCATGCGGTCGGTGAGAAAGAGCAGGCCGAGGGCAAAGGCGTCTTTGGTTACTCTGCCGCGTATGCGCACGGGCATGCGCAGGTCCAGGCCGGTAGAGAAGGTCGTCATGGGTTTTTCCAGGGCGCTGCGCCATTGGTCGCGGTAGATGCTGGATGCCCGGAAGCGGCCGTCGAAGGTGCCTGTCAGGGCAGGGTTTAGCGAAAGCGGAGAGGCGAAATACTGGGAAAAGGAGGGGTCTTGTCCAAAAGCCAGGGAGCAATTTATCAGAAAAAGGAGAAGTACCCAAGAGCGTTTCATTTGCATGGCGTTACCGGTTTTCTAGCGCGTGTTTTTCAGGTTTGAGAGCTGCGGGGAGCTCTTTCAAATAAACTGCTCAAAGGTAGATTTATTTTGTGAAATGGGAAAGGGCCCGGCGCGTTGCCGGGCCCTTTGGCCGTTTGGGAGGTATCCCCAACAGTGTTTCAGGTGGAAGTTACTGTTCTTCTTCCATGGGGGTACCGCCTTTACCGCCATCATCGTGGCCGATGGCGTGCATGAATTCTACGGCCAGTGCATAGTCATCGCCTATGGTTTTGCCTTTGTAGGTTTTGCCTACGGCGATGAGTGGTATGCCGTGTTCATTGACAGCGGCGTGGCAGGTGTTGCACTTGAGCGGGCCGTGGCTGCCGTCGGGATTCAGGGCTGCGGCCTGGTCGTAAGTGGTTTTATCCACAGTGGTTGTGGGATACAAACCGTGGATGGACTGATGGCAAGCCTGGCAGGCCAGTCCCGAGTGGCCTTTGGAGTAGCGCATGAGGGAGTATTTCCCCGGTTGGTTGATGGGGAATGCTACTCCGCCCTGAGACTCTACGAAAGGCGCTCTGTGGCAGTCGGCACAGTGGGGCTCGCCCGGAGACAGCCAATAGTCGCGACCCTGGGTAGCGGCCTCGTAAGGAGCTGCGACACCGTTTTGGTCGGCAAAGCGGTCTGCGACATTGGGGTTGGCAGACAGAATCTGCACGTTGATGTCGCCGTCGCTGTCTTTGGTTACAACCGGCCCGCCGTCTTTGGTGGCGATGACGGCAATGGCTGCCGTGCTGCGTTGCTCTTTAGACAACCAGGGATTGAGCGTTGCGCCCGTATCGTGGCCGTTGTCATCGAGCTTGACTTTGGGGTCCAGATTGGCGATGAGTTCGTCCATAGTCCAGCCGATGGCTTTTGCGATTTCCTCGAGGGAGTTGTCGCGCAGGGTAGTGGCGGGATCGGGATCGAAGGCCGTTTTGGGCGTGAGTTGATCGTGCTTGTAGAGCTCGCGGCTGAGCTGGTTGTGGCAGTTGGTACACCAAAGGCCTTTGGCGTTTTCTCCGTCGCCATAGACATTGTCCTTGAGCCATTGACCGATGGCATTCAGGGAGCTTGGCGTTTCACAATCCTCATCTTTGTTGGGATTGGAGTGTACGTCGCGGCCTACGAAGCATCCGCCGGCAGCATCGCGGTTGTCGCCTTGTGCAAAGGTGTTTTGCCCGTCAGCTGTGATGGGGTAAGCGTCCATGCCGCGGTCGAAGCGGTGTGCCGGATGGCATCCCTGGCAGGCTCCGGTGCGGCCTTCAGCATCGGGTAACGGACGCACTTTTTGATGAGCATAGTGAATGGCCTCTGTCAATGGCGGAATGATGGTGCCGTCTTCAGGTGTGTTGGGATTGTTGGGGTCCAACAAATCCACGGGGGTGTCATCGGGCAGGCCGAGGTCTATGCGACTTGCGTCGTGTACTTCCACGCGGCCGTTTTTGTGCACTACGGTAGCGCTGCCCAAAACGCCTATGACGTTGTCGGCATGGCATTTTTGGCAGAGTACGCTGCCACGGCCGAGGCGGTTGGAGGTGGCCTTGGGGTTGTAGTTGGCCGTGAAGGTGGTGCCGTGCTTGCGGTCGTGTATGGCGAGGATACTGATGGCTGTGCCTTTCAGGTCTGCATACCAATCGGAAGCGCCTATGGATTTCCAGTATTTTTTCTCAGTTTGTACCATTTCCCATACATCGGGAAACGCCTCATTGGCATTTTCCGTACCGTGGCAGTTGTTGCAGTTGGGCACGTCAATGGGTTCGGTGCCTACATAAGAGGCGGGTTTTCCGGTAGAGGCGTTGATGACGGGTTCATCCGTTTCGGCATCTACCAGCGTAACGCGGGCCATTTGGAAAGGCTGGATGTTTTGCTCGGTAACGACTTTGATGTCTTTACCACCCATTTCGCTGTCATAGAAAGGCGTCAATGGCAGGCCAAGCGCTTCCCAGATGCCCGGGTTGGTCAGTACGATGGGCACATTGTCCAGTACCGGAGATTTGGTGAAGACCACGGTACCCTTGTCTGTGGCATTGCGCAAATAGCCCGACATGCCCTGACCGGAGGGGCCGGCATCCTGAGGTACTTGCAGGTCAGGACCTCCGACGAAGATTTTTTTGGCATCTTCCGAGGTTTTACCCGGATTGCTGCCCTCCAGATCTTTATAGATATAGAGGTGATTCCAATAGGCATTGGCTGCGCTTTCGCCACCTTCATTGGTGTTGCCGTTGCGGTTGATGTCGTAGGGCGCGTTCCAATAGACCATCTTGCTGCCTTCCGAGAAGGTGTTGTCGTCGAAGGTGTACTTCAGTCTGTAGCGCTTGCCCGTCTCCTTATCAATAAGGATGGTGGGATCGGCCGGGTCAAAAGCGTCCATGAGCTGGGGCTTTTCCCTGCCCTTGCCGCGCTTGACGACCTGCGCCTGGATGCTGTTGTAAGGCGGCAGCACACAGCAGTATTCGAAGTCGAAACCCGTGCAGTGCATGCCCAGTTCGTAATTGATGGTGATGATGAAGTCGTCGCCTTCCGCCTGCTTGTCCCCCTGACAAGCAGAGAAGGCGAACAAGACACTCATGCATCCCAAGAGCATAAATACATTCCTCATACGTCCTGAATTTAGTGAAGGAAAGTGGTTACATCGCGTTTTGTTTTTTATAAATTCCTGACAAATATACATAAATTCCTTTAAAAGACAAATATGAATCGGAAAATTTCTTTGAAAC